>JAIYDG010000454.1 GCA_027487625.1 Bacteroidota bacterium | reverse complement strand
GACCAAGCCTTTCAGTACTTTACCGCCAGCCAGCGTATATTTCAAGAACTCTTCTGCCGCTTCTTCCATTTCGCCCCGAATAACCTTCTGACGGAGGGTGCTGCGCTGTAGTGTTCCCAGACCAACATTAAAGCTAAAAGATACAAGAGCATCGAATTGACCTTGAGTGAGCTTAACGGGACAGTAGCGTTCAACACCTCGCTCAAAGCGGTTAAGATCGTCTCGAAGAATGTCATCTACTTCCTCCATCGAAAAGGTACGGTCATCTTTGTACTCCAGTGGGTAGGCATCCCGCTCGTCTATTTTCAAAGCACCTTGCCGTGGGTAGAGTACATGCCCGACACCAATCGTCCACAATTTTGCGGGACAGCGATAAGGACGCTGGCGAACGCCTTCGTGGTGCTTAATCATTTTGATGGCTTTATCGCTTACTTTCACTTCTTAAATGCCTGTGTTCCAAACCAGAAGGAAACAATTGATGCCCAAATAATCTGGGTCTCATCATCCCATAAGAGGTTTAACGCCACGTCAAATGGCACTTCCCGATGGAACGCAAACCAGAACCCAAACAGTTCTACAAACATAAACATGATGAACATACCGTAGGTAATAGCTGGTCTAACCATAGCCCGTGAATTTGTAACCCACTGGGAAGCACCCTTGCCAATCTCGATATCGTGAGCATACAAAGACGCCCTTTCTTGGGCTTGGGTCTGCATCTCAATCTGTTGGGTCTTAATCTCTTCTACATGGGCTTGGGCTGCAAAGCCACGCTCTGCCATTTGTAGTTCCCGTTCTGTCTGCAAACGAGCCATTTCCATCTCATGCTTCTTGTCGGATTTGTCTTGGAAAAACCCCAATAGGCTAGGTAGTCCGCCCGATAGGAACGATATAAGGGTAGTAAATAGGGTAATCATTTCTTTCCTCTTTCTTCTAGGAGCTTGACCCGCACATGGAGGTCATGGAGTTCTTTGTACAGTTCCTCACGCATCTTTGCTCTACGCTCGGCTGAAATTGGGCTGTCCGTTGGTACACCTTCTGCGGTAATTAGGGCTGGCATCTTGCCTTCAATCTGGGTTAAGCGGGTCTGAAATGAGGATACTTGACCGAGTAGCCACGCTATACAGGCTACAAGAATCGGAATAACCGCCTTTAGTATGTCTTGCATATTCATTTTTTAGACCCCCATACTATGTAATAAGCTATCCACCCAGCAGCCATAAAACACCAGAACTGCACCCATTTAACCTTTGCCAACTCAGCGTCAAAGTACTTCTTGTCTTCTTTCTCAAGGCGCTCAATTTCCGTCTTGATGTCTAGCACTTTTTGCCACTCTTTGGTGCCATGCTGCTTTATAAAATCTACCCTTAATTTGTACTCTTCGTCCGAAATCTTCTTACGGTGCTTGTACTCCTCAAGGGCTTTAAATATTGCCCGTTCCTTCTTTAACTCTGCTTCTCTGCGCTCACGAATCTTTGCATTCGCCCGTTCCTTCGCTAAATCTACCGCTTCCTTCTGAACATCCTCGATGTTCTTGCCAATCTCTTTCCCAGCCTCTCGACCAGTCTTAAACCCCTCGCTGATCCCCTTGGCACCAGCCGATAAACCAAGTTCGTCTGACATGATTCAATTTACTCACCCCAGAGCTTTGTACCACCTTTGGGTACAGAAGTAGCCCAAACAGATACTGATTGTTTAGGTGTAGATAAATCAAACCCGCAGTCATTACACTTTTGTGCAGCAAGTTCAGCCTCATCCACATCCCGACTGCAATTAGGGCAAAGGACTTCAACCGTATGACGGCACACTTTGGTACCGTCTTCCAATTTAACCGCCGGATTTTCTGAAATCATGCTGTTTCCTTTATATAAGGTCTGCCCGTGTATTCAATTTTTGCATCGTTTAAAAACTCTAAAACATAAGGCACTAGTTCAAAGGTTTCTACTTTAAATTGCTTACTTAAAACATCTCTAACACCTTGTTTTTCATTTAGCTTATACCCTGCAGATAAATCAGTAAAAGTAAAACTAATCATTTGATCTGATGGTTTATGGGCTATGGTAAATATCTGAGTTTTTAACTCATCGCCACTTAGACCATGCCAAAAGCAATGCCATACATCGTTATTGATGTAATTTTTTATATCTTTAAGCGCTTCTTTGTTAACTGTCGAATACATATTAAAACTCAGTCCATCCAGTAATAACATATTTGGGTCCACTTAATGGCGGATTACCTCTGTGAGTATGGGTAAACGCAGCGGGCCAAATTAATAATGTGCCAGCTTTTGGTTTAATTCGTTTATGTAAATACAAGAATTCAGTTTCACCGCCTTCTTCTACATCATTTAAGTACAACATCCACGTTAATAATCTATGGCAATTTGCCCTAGTATCTGATTCATAATGCCAGATATGATAGCCTTCTCCAGGCATTGTTTTTTGGAGCTTAAAAGCATATGAAGAATGTGCACCACCTTCATCTACTATTGAATACTCAGAAACATAACTTTTATACGCAACACTCCAAAAAACTTCATTAAACTGCTGACGAAGGTCTCTTGTGCCGGTTAGATTAATCTCTGTTTCAGCATGAGCAAATAAAGATGAATCATCTACAAAAGTTTTTAAACTTTGCTTAGGATTTGACCTATGTAGTTGTTGTCTATTGGCAACAAATCCAGCTTCAGTCATATCTTTAAAATACTGTATAGCCTTTTCGCAGTATTCTGAAGGAAATAAATCTTCATATATACCTATAAAATTGTCGTGTGTTACATTCATGACGGGAGGGGCGCATTAACAATAGGATTAATTGTTTGATTTACAGTATCAAAATAAAATTGATCTGCAACTACATTATCAGCACAATCAAACCAAAATAAAGGTTCAGCAACACCAAATATTTGATCGTCAGGTACTACTTCCGCAACTCTGCAACTATTTGGATATGCTGACCGTTCAGGCAAATATTTATATGGAGACGAAGGAGATGGACTTGGATTTAATATCCATCCAGAAGTAAAATAAATTGGATTTTCGTTGGGAGAAATTAGGGCTTTCATTTTTTATCCTTACCATTCAATCATTACAAAACCAGCTATTCCAACACCACCTGATCTACCAGGATTAGCAGGATTAGCACTTCCGCCTTGTCCGCTAGATCCTCTACCTAATCCTGGTGATCCATTTGCATTAGATCCATTTCGAGGAAAGGTAGGCACACCAAAAGCAAAAGCTGACGTACCAGAGGATGAACTATTATTATCCCCACCAGCTTGACCTGTTGCATTAATATCACCACCCGAACCAGAACCCCCATTACCATTACTTCCGCTAAGACCTGGATTACCATTAGCACCACCACCACCGCCCGTAGCAGAAACAGTAGCAATACTTTGATTACCCGAAGCTAATGAGGATGTGCCACCCGAAGTAGCTTGATTCCCACCAGCGCCAACAGTAACCGCAAGAGTCGCCCCTGGAGTTAGTCCTGTATAAAATTCAATTGCTCCACCCCCTCCTCCACCCATACCACCCCCAGATCCATCTTCGTTACTTACGTTGCACCCGCCACCACCACCACCACCGCCAAGTACAGTTGCTTTGATTGCGGTAACTCCTGTTGGGATGGTAAATGTGCCTGATGATGTAAATACTTGACCTTGATATCCTGGAAGGCCGGCTGAAATAGATGCCCAAGTTTGATCACCACGAAGATACGTAGAAGAAGTTGCCGAACCAGAAGCAAG
>JAIYDG010000539.1 GCA_027487625.1 Bacteroidota bacterium | reverse complement strand
GAGCAACGAGTAGCTATGGATGATGAAGATGATATGGATGATGAATTCCATAGACGCAGATTATCAGAAAGAATACACCAGAGAAACACCATCCCCGAAAGAAAGAGCAATATTGAAAGAGTTATCATGCGAAGCAGATCAAAACGAAACACCATCCAGACTGCAGTGAGAGGGCTGCTAATGGACGCATAAAATGAGACTTAAAATAGTATCATGGAACGTGAGATCCATGCTCGATCTCTCACGAAGGAACAGGGCCCTTGCAACCCTGAGATATCTGAAAGCAGATATTGCAATTATTCAAGAGACATGGCAGCGTTTTGGAGAAGATCTCGATCTATCCACATGCTATGGCCCGAAGTTCTGCTCTGCCTTCCCATCAGTGGAGCCAAGAGCGGGCATAGCGATAATCTGCCGCCGATGGGTGCAGAAATATCGCCCCCTATTCACTGAAATTGTGAAAGGAAGAGATATCAAAATCACATTACACAAACCACATGATAATGATATAGAAATGGAAATCATTGGATTCTATGGACCATCTCCATCTACGCGAGTCGAAGAAAGGAGACAAATACTAGAGGAAATGGAAAGACATGTAAACGAAAGAACAATAATTGTGGGGGACTGGAATGTCATTACTGACATTGGCTCCTCTACGTCTACGCAGATGCGCAAAGATCGAACGCTATTGAGCTGGATTACATCACTGGATCTTGTGGATGCATGGACCAGATTACGACCGGAACATCCAGGATTTACGACTACGACACACACGCAGAATGGCCCGGTGCGGACTCGATTGGATAGGTGCTACATTAATCGTACATGCGATTGGATAACAAGAATGGAGATTAATCCATTCGAGGACTATGACCACTATGCACTTTCAATGTATCTAGATACAGCGAGGGGAAAGTCACCCACATCGTGGAAGCTAAACAAAGGCGTGATGGAAATCCAAAGCGCTAACATAATTCTGTCGGGGATGATGGCAGAAGCTGCGGAAACATGGCCAATCTTCATGAAAGGCAGAAATCCTATCTCAGCATCTACACTTTGGACAAATTTAAAGAGAGAGATGATATCGATCCTCAGAAAAGAGAGCGGCACGATGCAAAACAACATTAAGAAAAAGAATGAGCAACTCCAAGAGGAACTGGGCAGATTACAAAGTGAGATCTTCCAAAATCCGGACCCGGAATCATCTGAGCATCTGGAAGAGCTATTGAATAAAATAGCTGAGGATGAATCAAGAAAATCAGAAGGCGCTGCGATTCGGACAAGACAGAAGTTCTTTGAACAAGGAGAGAAATCGACAAAACTGTTCCTTGGATTGGAGAAATCCAGAGCAGAAAGTCTGAATGTTCCCCCGTCATCTGAAGGCGAGGACATCGAAGAGAAAGCTCACACTTTCTACAGTAATTTGTGGGGGCGTGAGGAATGCGATCTTGGAAAGCTCAATGGTTTGCTTAGGGAACAGAATAAAAGAATGACTCAAGAGGATGCAGATTCAATCAACTTACTACCATCAGCGCATGAAATTGAGACAGTCATAAATGAATTGCCGTCCGGAAAATCGCCTGGCCCAGATGGATTGACATCTGAATTCTACCGAAAATTTATGGATAAATTGACTCCGTTACTGAAGATCCTATATGATGAAATATGGGAGAAGAATATCGTACCGGATGGATTTACTGAGGCTTCAGTGAGGTTAATATATAAAAACAAAGGAGATAAAAAGGATCTCGCGAATTGGAGGCCGATCTCTCTCATGAATGTCGACTACAAAATAATGGCATCTTGGATAAAAAATAGGATTCAAGACAGACTAAAATCAGTCATCGAACCAGAGCAGATCGGGTTCATGAAAAATCGAAACATCTTCGAACATATATGGACTCTGAACGCCGTCATTGAAGGTGGAATTCACAAGAGAATAAACGGAGCATTCGTGATGGTAGATCAAGAGAAAGCATATGATAGGGTATCGCATGAAGCCCTGGAAATGGTGCTGAAACGGAGAGGATTCCCGTCGAGGCTCGTGAGGACGATCTCAGTGCTTCACAAGAGCGCCACTTCCCGCATAATACTCGAGAAAGGCTTGTCAAAACAGATTTCGAGGTCAAGAGGAGTTTTCCAGGGTTGCCCACTGGCCCCTCTACTCTTCAATATTGTCGCAGATGTCGTCTGCGTTGAGATCAAAAGAAAGACAAGAGGGTTACGAATCGGAAAAGAAAATCTTACTGCCCTCATGTATGCAGATGACACGCTGATCTTCGCAAAGGACCGTGAGGATGCAGAAAATGCAATGAAAATCTTGAAGGACGTCGGCAGATGCACGGGAAGTCGGATCAATCCATCAAAATCCGTCGGAATAGCCCTTGGAAATGCAGATCTGCAGGATTTCCCTCAAGAAATTGAATGGAAAAGGTACGAAGACACCCAGTTTGTATACCTGGGTATCCACTATGGCAAGGAAAGTGAAGAGGAAGACACGAATAATTGGAAATCACTACTCGAAAAGATGAAAGAGAGACTGTCGTCCTGGAAGAAAAGAAATCTATCAGGAGAAGGAAAGTGTGTGGTAGTGAATACACTCGTCATCCCAAAGATAATTCACCAGATTACAGGAGGTGAAGCACCGCAAGGATGGGCAAAGAAGGTAGATGAATGCATAAAAGACTTTGTCACAACGCCGCATACCCGATGTCGGTACGATTCGTACCTGAGATCGAAAAAAGCGGGAGGTTTGGGTCTACGGAGTGTGAAGGACATCCAAACGATTACATATTCACGATGGATCTGTAAACTTACTCAAAATCCCGATGGATTTTGGCAGAACATTACGATAGGGATCATGGAAATCCAGAAAATCATGGATATAATCAAGGAAAATCCGGATGCTCTTAGCAAAGTCTTACGAGGATGTGGATCTTTCTACAAGAATAGGCTCCTGCATTTGAAGAGGATGTGGGATCCAAAAATCCCTCAAAATACACTCACAGATCAAAGATCTCTTTTTAAAACCGACAATGGCCCAGCAAGAATCGTGAGGATAATTTCCCGTCGATGGATTTACGTGTCAAATATAGAGGTAACAAAAAACGGAAAGGAAATAGAAAAAAAAACGAAGACTTTCACTTACATCCGAGATCCAGAACCCATGAGCCCAATCATGGACAGAAAGGGGAACATCCAGTTAATCCCCTGGGAAGCATCCGGTATTCCCGCACCTGCATCATGGATCTCGAAAACAGGCAACATTTCCCTTCACCTGGCAGCCCTTCCATCATTCGCCAAGGTTCTCACAACGCCGCCTCCCATCCGGAAGAACGTCATTGAAAATTGGACCAGTGAAATTGGAGAAATCGACTGGAAAATGGTGTGGAAAGGGTGTTCACAAATGTGGATATGGCCCAAAGCGCGTACTCTTCTCGTAGACATTGCACACCGCAACTTATTTGTCGGAACAAGGGTCAAGTTCGTGACCGGAATGCCACAAATATGTAAATTCTGCGATAATGCGGAAGAAACACTGATTCACATATTCTCTGAGTGTGAGGAAATCCAAAATACATGGAGATTTGTGTCAGAAATTGCGCAAAGAAACTCCTCCCCGATATCAAATAACCTTGCGTTTCGGCTGCTTGGAATCTCGCAAGGCAATGGAAAGAAATTCGAATTCCAAACTTTTGCGAGGATCATAGCACTCCAATCCATATGGTTTTTGAGGACCAAGTTCTCCATGGAAAATCGGAGAGGGAGCGGTCAAGCGGTACTAGCAGATGCAGCGCGACGTGGTGAACACTATTCATCTTTACTATACCAAGATATCTCTCCTGGTTCACGAGAAAAATGGTTTCAAATGCACGAGATCTGCACGAATCTTGCGTCCCAGGTCAGGAGAGGAGAATTTTGATTTTCTCCTCTATTTTCAAACTGGTAACCACCTCTCCAAATTCCCTCAGTCCCTTCTGAAATCAACACTGCCAAACCCTTAGTTTTCCAATTCTCTGCCGGATTAGGTCGTGGTGCACCTAGCAATCCGAAAGCGGATGCAGACGCACCACAACACATAATCCTAACCCCATTAGGATATCTTACTACTAGATGAGGCCATATGACTATTTCAGGCCCCGAAAGGGAAGTCTAATTTCCTGATCAGTACCAAGTCAAGCGCACTTCGACCCAATAAGGATTAAGGCTTTCCATACGAAGGATAGCCAACCAACTTGATTGCCATAAACCTTGAAAAGGACAAAAAGAAAAAGAAATGATAAATAGTAAACTTATGAACCAAAGAATGAATCAATTTGAAATATTTGGCCTTATTCAAAAAAAGAATTTTTTTTCCTTTTCACTTTTTTT
>JAIYDG010000579.1 GCA_027487625.1 Bacteroidota bacterium | reverse complement strand
TAAACTGAATGTTTCGAAAGCATGCCCGATGGTATGACCAAAATTGAGTGATTTTCTGATATCTTTTTCCAGAGGATCTTTTTTTACAATGGCAACCTTAATTTTAATCGATTGATAAATTAAAGGATTTAAAAGTTCCAGGTTGTTTTCATCGGTACTTTGTAATTTATCCCAAAGTTTTTTATCATCAATTAAACCGTGTTTACAAAGTTCAACAAAACCATTTTTTAGTTCTGATTTTTCAAGAGTTTTAAGAAAATCAGGATAAATAAAAATTGAAGTTGGATGTTTAAATAAACCAACCACATTTTTATGTGAATCCATATCTAAGCCTTGTTTTCCTCCTACTGAAGCATCAACCATAGCCAAAAGAGTTGTTGGAATATTAATAAAATCTATTCCTCTTTTGTAAGTAGCAGCAACAAAACCACCTAAATCAGAAAGCACACCACCACCTAAATTAATTAAAACGGCGCGTCTGTCTGCAAAATTTTCTTGAAGACTTTCCCAAACTTTTGATGCAGTTTGGATATTTTTACTGGCCTCACCTGATTTTATTTCAATGGTGATAGTATCAAGTAAATAAGAACTTAAAATTGGCCAACAATGCTTTTTTGTGTTTTCGTCGATTAAAACAAAGACTTTAGAATACGACATTTCTATCAGTGTTTCAGAAAGTTGCTCCAAAACATCATTTCCAAAATAAATCTTATATTCTTTTGTGAAAATTTCTTTCATTTAACTGCTAATAGTAATATACTTTTGCGCTGCCAAATTACGGCTTTTTATAATTTAATCATGTTTGTTTATTAAAGAATTTACAATATGGAAACTTTAGATTTTGATAATACAGAGGTTGCTTTTAAAGCGAAATCGGATGGAGAACTAAGAAATTCTCACTTTTTGTTTAAAGCAATTGGATATAATTGGTTGGTTCAGGTTGGACCGGCTATGGTTAATGCCTGCTTTGCTATTCATCTGCCAATCAAAGGTTTAATTAAAGCAACAGTATTCAAGCAATTTTGCGGCGGTGAAAGCATAAACGACTGCGAATTAGCTATGAACAACATGCATAAGTATGGTGTTGGTACTATTTTAGATTATTCAGTTGAAGGTGAAGAAGACGAAAAAGTTTTCGAAGAAACTACTGAAGAAATCATAAGAACCATTAAAAAAGCTGCCGGAGATAAAAGAATTCCATTCAGTGTTTTTAAGGTAACTGGTGTTATGAGATTTGGTTTATTGGAAAGTTTAAATGATGGAAAAACACCTTCAGAATCTGAGTTACAAGAACTAAATAAAGCAAAATCAAGAATAGAAAAAATCTGTAAAACTGCATTTGATTTAAATGTTCGTTTGTTTATTGATGCTGAAGAAAGTTGGATTCAAAACACCATTGATGGTATGGCTGAAGAAATGATGTTGAAATACAACAAAGACAAAGCTATTATTTTCAATACATTACAATTTTACAGACATGATAGGCTAGCTTATTTAAAGGAAGCATTTAAGAGAGCAGAAAATGCCAATTATCACTATGGAATTAAACTTGTTAGAGGCGCTTACATGGAAAAAGAAGGTGAAAGAGCCCAACAAATGGGTTATAAAAATCCGATTCAACCTGACAAAGCCTCAACTGACAGAGATTATGATTTAGCTTTGGATTTTTGTTTAGAAAACATCAATAAAATGGCCATTTGTGCTGGTTCTCATAACGAACAAAGCAGTGAACATTTGGTAAATTTGATAAAAAAATACGGTTTGGAAAAGAACGATTATAGAATTTACTTTTCTCAACTATTCGGAATGAGCGATCATTTAAGTTACAACCTTGCGCATGCAGGTTATAATGTTGCTAAGTATTTACCATATGGACCGGTAAAATCTGTTTTACCTTATTTATTTAGAAGAGCTCAGGAAAATACAAGTGTTCAAGGTCAGGCGGGAAGAGAATTGAGTTTAATTCAAAAAGAAATCAAAAGAAGAAAAAAGGTTTCTTAATGAAATATAGTATTTCTGAAATAGGGAAAGTGGCCCAAACTTTAATTCCATTAACTGAAAATCATTCAATTTTTTGCTTTTATGGACAAATGGGAGCAGGAAAAACTACACTTATCAAGGAACTTTGTAAATCACTAAATGTATTAGACGAAGTAAGTAGTCCAAGTTTTGGATTAGTAAATGAATATAAAATTTCAGAAAAGGGAAGTATATTTCACTTTGACTTTTACAGAATAAAAAACATTGAAGAAGTTTATGACATTGGATATGAAGATTATTTTGACTCAGGAAATATTTGTTTAATTGAATGGCCTGAAAAAATTGAATCAATTTTGAAAAAGGAGAACTTCCTGAAAATTGAAATAGAAATTTTGAATGACATTCGTAATTTGAGTATTCAAGAAATAATAAACTACTAAAAGTTGCTGGTAAGAGTTCTTTAAAATCTGTATATTTGAGTTCTAAACTTCTAAAAGAATTTAACATTCCATGCAAGAAACCCCTGCTTTTGGCTTTAGTGAATTGGCAAAACAAGCCTCTCTTCAACCTAAAGAAGCTTTGCTTGAAGTATTTCAGCCTCATAAAACACTTTATATAGGTGTTCCTAAAGAAACCACATTACAAGAACATAGAGTTCCATTAACACCTTCATCTGTGCAGGTATTGGTAAATAATGGAAATGAAGTTTGGATTGAAAGTGGAACCGGCGCTGGTGCAGGATTTTCAGATAAAGATTTTAGCGAGGCTGGTGCTAAAATATGTTTTTCAAAAGAGGAAATTTTTAAAGCACATGTAATTGTTAAAGTTGAGCCACCAACTGATGAGGAAATTCAACTTTTAAGTCCAGATAAACTTTTGATTTCTGCTCTTCAACATGGCTCTAAATCAGAAAAATTCATCCGAAGTTTGATGAATAAAAAAATCAATGCTTTTGCTTTTGAATACCTGAAAGATATTGATGGCTCCTACCCTGTTGTCAGAACAATGAGTGAAATTGCCGGGTATTCTGCTATTTCTGTTGCTTCAGAATTATTGAGTGTAAACAGAGGAGGCAAAGGTGAAATGTTAGGAGGAGTTACAGGAATTCCACCAACCGAAATCCTAATTATTGGTGCAGGAACTGTAGGAAGATTTGCTGCCAAAGCAGCATTGGGATATGGTGCCATGATTAAAGTTTTCGACCATTCGCTTACTAATTTAAGGAGTTTACAAAACGAAATTCAACAACAGGTTTATACCTCTCTTGTACATCCAAAAATACTTCACAAAGCTTTAATGTCGGCAGATGTTGTAATTGGCTGCATTAGAAATGAAGAAGGTAGAAGTCCGGTTTTGATCACTGAAGAACAAATTTCTCATATGAAAGAAGGTTCAGTGATTATTGATATAAGTATAGACCAAGGAGGAATCTTTGAAACTTCTGAAATTACAAGTCACTCAAAACCAACCTTTACAAAACATGGTGTAATACACTATTGTGTTCCCAATATTACATCAAGAGTAAGTAGAACAGCTAGTTATGCTTTGAGTAATATTTTAAGTCCTTTATTAATGAAACTTAGCGAATCCGGTTCATTAACAGATTATCTATATAATAATGCCGAATTAAGGAGTGGGATTTATATTTATAAAGGTAATTTAACCAATAAACATTTAGGTAAACGCCTGAGTATCTACCACAAGGACATAGATTTATTGCTGGGAGCACATATTTAGAACAATCACTGCTTTCCAAATTAATTTTAAGTTTTAAAGTTATCTGACTAAATAACAGCCAAATAAATCATCCACACCCCTGTGGATAGATGGTGTATTAGTTGGCATCTTGTTTTCCGTAATTTGTTGTTCTGAAATTGTTCCACGCAAGTATAGCAAGCATTTCACGGAAAGTATTTTTCCAAGAAAATAAGTTTCACGGATTTAAAAAGGTGTTGAAAAACTTGTGTTTAAAGGCAATTAGGGATTAAAAAATGAAATTTACTTATTACGGACATTCGTGTTTTTTACTGGAAACCGGCGGCAAGAAATTGTTGTTCGATCCATTTATTAGGCAAAACGAATTGGCTAAGGAAATTTCTATTGATTCTATTGAGGCTGATTATATTTTAGTTTCCCATGGTCACATGGACCATACAGATGATTTAGTCTATATCGCTAAAAGAACCAATGCACTGGTAATTAGTGGTTGGGAAATCATGTTGTGGCTTGAAAAACAAGGAGTAAAAAATCTTCATTCAATGAATATTGGAGGCCGAGCAAATTTTGATTTTGGTAGTGTCAAAGTAACGTTTGCAGCCCATTCCTCTAGTTTACCCGATGGCACTTATGGAGGAACTTCTATTGGCTTTTTAATTTTTTCGGAAGAAAAGATTATTTACTATAGTGGAGATACTGGATTAACTCAGGAAATGAAGTTAATCGGTGAATTTAATCCTGCAGATTGGGCAATTCTGCCAATTGGAGGAAATTTCACAATGGATGCAGAAGATGCTGTAATT
>JAIYDG010000573.1 GCA_027487625.1 Bacteroidota bacterium | reverse complement strand
TTCTCGTAAACCTATTAAATACACGTATTTTCAATCTGGAATTATTACAGATGATTTTAAAGATTCTTTAGAAAACGGCTTGGTTTTGTTTGATAATTCAGTTACTCCAATTGGCAGACAATACGATTTTGAATTGCCATTTACTCGTTTCGAAAAAGGTGATAAATTTTATTGCATTTTTAGGTCTTGCGACAAAGCTATGTATGACTTATTAAACGAGTATGGAAACCAAAGTTCTGGTGCTCCGGGTCCGTTTCAAACACCACCAACTAATTTACCAACCAATATCAAAGGTGGTGCTTTAGGTTATTTTGCTACTTATGATTATAAACGTTTTGACTATACAGTAAAATAGTTTTTTAACTAATTGTTTAGATTATCGGAGGTTTATTTGCGTTAAAGTCGATTAGATTTGTACGCATATGAGCTTCCGATATTTTTTTTGCCTGATTTTAAGCCTGAACCTCTTTGTTGCTAATGCACAAACTGATTCAACAGAAAACGATCCAGAGGACAATACTTTTACTTTGTTTAAACCCGGTCCAGAAGGAAAAACGAGGTTTGGGGTAAAAATGGGTGTTCAAACTAGTACCCTTTTAGGTTCCGAAATGGATAATCAAAAATTACTCTTCGGGATTTTAGGCGGATTGTATGGCCGTTATCATCTGACCAAAACCTGGTGTTTGCAATCGGAATTACAAATTGCGTTTAGAGGTAGTTCGTTTAATAATGGCGAAAATGGAGAGTATTCAACTATCAAATTACTCTATGCCGATTTACCACTTATTCTTTTTTATGAATTTGGTAAAGACAAAAATCACAGCATTGGTGCGGGTTTACAGGCATCAAACCAAATGAGTGCCAATATGTATTTTAATGGCGTTTCTATTCCGGGTGGTAAATCGCCTTCTTTAAATAAATGGGATTTTCTTCCGATTCTTGCTTACCAGCATCGCTTTCCTTTTTTTATCCTTCAAAGCTCTGCCAAATACGGCCTAAATAATTTAAATCTTGGTCAGCCTTGGCCAAATAATGGAAAACCGCTAAATAATAATGGAAGCATTCATAACTTTGCGCTTGAATTCAATATAATTTTTTAGATTTTGAACAGAGAAAGCCTTATTCAGCAAATAAACACAAAGTCAAGTTTCCTTTGTGTAGGTTTAGATACCGACCCAAATTTAATTCCCGAACATTTAAAAAATCATCCTGATGGCGTTTTCGAATTTAACAAAGCCATTATAGATGCAACAAAAGATTTTTGTGTTTCATACAAAATAAACACTGCTTTTTTTGAAGCAATGGGCTCTAAGGGTTGGGAAATTATGGAGCGCACTTTTGCTTATATTCCTGATAATATCTTAAAAATTGCTGATGCCAAGCGTGGTGATATCGGCAATACCAGCAACCAATATGCTAGGGCATTTTTCGAAAGTCTTGGGGCTGATTGTGTAACTTTGGCTCCTTATATGGGCAAAGATTCATTGGATACTTTTTTTAAATATCCGGATAAATGGGGAATTGTTCTTGCATTAACTTCAAATCCTGGTTCAGCCGATTTTGAGCAACAAAAACTTGAATCAGGAGAATTTCTTTACCAGAGCGTCATTTCAGAAATGTGCAAAATTGGTTCTGCAGATAATTTGATGTTTGTAGTTGGCGCAACCAAACCGCAAGAATTTCGCGAAATAAGAAAATCAGCACCCAATCATTTTCTTTTAGTTCCCGGAGTTGGTGCGCAAGGTGGCAGTCTTTCCGAAGTATGTGAAAATGGATTGATTCAAGATATCGGACTTCTTATCAATGCATCTCGCAGTATAATTTATGCCGGAAAAGACGAAAATTTTGCGCAAAAAGCCCAAGATGAGGCACGCAAAATTCAAGCAGAAATGGCGGAAATTCTTGCGAAAAGGGCATAAAAAAAGCCGGCTTTGCCGGCCGAAAAATTTTTTTTAAAACTACCAACCTAAAATCCACGCGAAAATTAATGGCGCAACAATTGTAGCGTCACTTTCCACGATGAATTTAGGCGTATGAATATCTAATTTACCCCAAGTGATTTTTTCATTTGGTACAGCACCGCTATATGAACCATAAGAGGTTGTAGAATCGCTTATCTGACAGAAATATCCCCAGAAAGGTACATCATGCCATTCTAAGTCCTGATACATCATTGGAACTACGCAAATTGGAAAATCACCGGCTATACCACCGCCAATTTGAAAAAATCCAACTCCTTTACCAGAAGAATTTCCTCTGTACCAATCAGCCAACCAAACCATGTATTCAATTCCGCTTTTCATGGTTGATGCTTTTAATTCGCTTTTGATCACATACGAAGCAAAAATATTTCCCATGGTACTGTCTTCCCATCCAGGAACAACAATTGGTATATTCATTTTAGCTGCAGCCAACATCCAGCTATCTTTAGGGTCAATTTCGTAGTATTGTTCTAAATCACCAGATAAAAGCATTTTGTACATGTACTCATGCGGGAAATATCTCTCCCCTGCCTGATCTGCATCACTCCAAACCTTATAAATATGTTTTTGTAATCTTCTAAATGCTTCTTCTTCAGGAATACAAGTATCTGTTACACGGTTATAATGATTTTCTAATAAATCCCATTCTTCCTGTGGACTCAAATCTCTGTAATTCGGAACTCTTTTGTAATGACTGTGTGCAACCAGGTTCATGATATCTTCTTCCAGATTGGCTCCGGTGCAGCTAATGATATCAACTTTACCCTGACGAATCATTTCTGCAAATGATTTTCCCAATTCAGCAGTACTCATAGCACCGGCCAAAGTTACCATCATTTTTCCACCTTCAGTTAAGTGGGTTTCATAACCTTTAGCAGCATCCATTAAAGCAGCTGCATTAAAATGTTTGTAGTGATGCTCAATAAAATTTGAGACAGGTCCTTTACTCATATTCTTTTTAATAATTTTTAAACTGTGATAAAAAGCGGGTATCGTTTGTAAAATAAGTTCTTAAATCTTTTACATCAAATTTCAACATGGCAATTCTTTCGATTCCCATTCCAAATGCAAAACCCGAATATTCTTCAGGATTGATTCCACTTGCTTCCAAAACATTTGGATCAATCATTCCACAACCCAAAATTTCCAACCAGCCAGTTTGTTTGCAAACATTACATCCTTCTCCCTTGCAAAGTAAACAACTAATGTCCATTTCAGCGCTTGGTTCGGTGAACGGAAAATAACTTGGTCTGAATCTTACTTTCACATCTTCACCAAATAATTGCTGTACGAAATAAAACAAAGTTTGTTTCAGGTCAGTAAAGCTTACGTTTTTGTCGATATAAATTCCTTCAATCTGGTGGAAGAAACAATTAGCTCTGGCAGAAATCGCTTCGTTACGGTAAACCCTTCCTGGCATAATTGCACGGATGGGTGGTTTTTGGTTTTCCATCAATCTCACCTGAACAGAAGAGGTATGAGTTCTTAATGCTATTTCGTCTGCAATGAAAAATGTATCCTGCATATCTCGAGCAGGGTGATTTGGCGGAAAATTTAATGCTGAGAAATTGTGCCAGTCATCTTCAATTTCCGGTCCTTCAGAATAAACGAAACCTAGTTTATTTAAGATTTGAATTACCTCATTTTCTACAATTGCCAGAGGATGTCGCGCTCCAGAAAATTCTAATTCAGCAGGTAAACTTCTATCGCGACGTTGGGAAAATTTATTTTTTGAGCCACCCTGAAAAATTTGGTTAGCCTCATTCCACTTTTCCTGGGCTTTTTGTTTGAGTTGATTTAAAATTTGACCGGTTTCTCTTTTTTGGTCAGCTGATACTTGTCTAAAACCTTCAACTAAATCATTTATCTCACCTTTTTTTGATAAAAATTTCAATCTAAACTCTTCAGTTTCTTGTTCTGTTTTTAATTTTATCTCTTCAATTTGTTGAAGTAACTGATGAATCCTTTCTTTCATGAATTTTTATTTTTAACTGATTTTCAAACTTATCTTGAATTAGAAATTGCGACATTCACTAATTCTCCTTTTCAAAGGTACATAGATTTTTTGAGCCTTCAATTCCTCTGTACACAATGGTATATTACATTAAAGTTTAATTTATATAAATATATAGTTTAATATGTAATGTGAATTTGGTGGATTACTTCTTTGATATGGTCTTGCTTTTAATTTATTAGCCTGTTTTCTACAAGTTTTCTACATTCTAATCTATTGGTATTGCTCATTTTATGTGTTTAGTAAACAATCTTGAATATAGTTATACATAGTTTTTGGGTAAAAGTTTCAATTGATTTTATTGTGAATAGAATGATTGTAATTGCGACATTTACAAACAGCTGTCCACACTATTTTTGATTTTTTTAGTTACCTACATTTAATGTCGCACTTGTTAACGTAGATATACACATAATTGCGACATTGTCGCATTTAAATTTAAGTAACTGAATACTTTCTACTTATTAAAGATTTTTTGTATATCTAGGGTTTGTTCTATATCCCAGAAAGCTCTTATCGTTATTTTTTGATCAAGGTATGCTACTTCTTCAGCTTGTGTTTTTTCTGAATAGTTTGCTCTGTCCCATTTTCCATTTTTATTAGAGTCTTTAATAACTTTCACTCTTATTTCATTTGGGTTCAAATAATCAAATAATACTGTTTCACTTTTAGTATTTGTTATTTCCTTAATGATTATCTCTTTTTCATCACCATTGATAAGCTGTATTAAATAGTTCTCTTTTGTATTATTAATAATGTTTAGTGATAATGTTCCGGTTTCTTTAGCACTCTTCATTTGAATGCTTGTTTTCAATCCCTTGTTATACCTTCCCCATATATCCTGTATTGTGCTGTCCTTTATTTGTAATTCGTAAATTTTTGATTCTTCTTTTTTAAAGTTGATAGCCCAATTGAAATTATCTAATTGTACAATTTTTGATTCTATTAGTAAAGTATCTTGTTTAACAATTATAGTTTTAGCTTGTATGCTGTCTATTGGATAATTTGAACTGAGTTTTACAGTATCTTTAATTGATAAATCTCTGTTAATTTTTAATTCTAATAAGTTGTTCTTTAGTTTTTTACGATTTCTAATCTCAATTGTTTCCTCATTTTCTACAATTTTTAATTTAAAACTAGAATTTAATGAATCTATTTTTGATTTTGTGTAAATAAATAGTGTATCTATTTGATTTTCATTATGTTGCCACCTATTATATGTGTTTTTATCTATTTTTTTCTTAACAAGTTCCATTTGTACTGGTTGGTAAACAGCTAATGTATATACTCCTGGTTCTCTGTTTAAAGTATCGAGTATTTTGTTTTTATTATGTAAGGTAGCTTGTGATAAGAATAACTTAGTTTTTGTTTGTGGATATGAACTTTCTATTGGGTTTACAATAAATGCGACATCTTCAATTTTCTCATATTTTAGATTTTTGTTTTCATCTTTAAATGCAAATAGATAAAATTTTGATGAAGGTAAATTGCTTATCATAAATTTTCCATCTTCATTGGTTTGGCTTAAATATGATGGATAGTTTTTCATTACTGTGCTATCATCATAATTTTCTACATTGTAAAGTCCAACTGTTATTTCCTTTTCTGGTTTTAAGTTTAGTGCATTAACAATGCTTCCTTCAATGGCTAATGAATCGATAAAACTACCAGTAGAAAAACAATATGAATAGTTTTCTAGTGTTTTACCTTCATGGTTATCAGAAATTGAATTTCCAAAGTTGATTGTGTATGTTTTGTCTTTTTCTAGAATTGATTTTTTTAGATCAATTACTATAGATTTTCCATCACTTTCTATATTTGGTTTTTCTTTTATATAGGGTGATATTACTATTTGTTCAGGCTTTTTGATTTCTACAAATTCATCGAAATTTATTGTTATTTTATTTTCAGAGAATGAAGTTGTCTTGTTTGCTGGTATGCTTGATTTTACTTTGGGTGCCTCATCATCTTTTGGACCTCCACCAGGTGTCACTATTTGTGCACAGGATGTAATAAGTAAAAGTAATGGATATAATTTTTTCGATATCATTTATGTTTGATGATAAGAAGTATGCTCGATTGATTTCCTGTGAACAATGCTTTTAAATTTGAATACATTCCTTTTGTTGCTCCAAGAATGAAGCCAAGTTTTCCGTTCCCTCTATGGTATTCACTTCTCATTGAAATATACGGTGCATCAAACCACATGCCACGCATTTTTATAACTTCGAATCCATTATCATGAAATAATTTTTTGATACTTTTTTTATTGAAATGATGAATATGTCTAGGTACATCGTATCCATCCCAATACTCTTTGTAGTTCTTTGCATCCCATGAATCTGAGTTTGGTACAGCAATAAACATGGTTCCTTTTTCTGATAAAAGATATTTTAACTCTTGTAAGCGATCCTCTAATCTGTAAACATGTTCTAACACATGCCATTGAGTGATTACGTTAAACTGGCCCTTTTTAAAGGTTTTTAGTTCTGAATCTTTTTTTACTTCAATATTGAAGTTGTCCTTAACATATTTAATTGCATCTTCAGATATGTCTGCACCTTGGCATTTGAAGGTTCCTTCCTTTTGTGCACCATTTAAGAAATAGCCTAATCCACAACCTAAATCAAGTAGTTCGCCTTTTGTTTGATATTTCTTTATGATGTTTAGTTTTAGTCCTATTGAATAATTTCTTACTAAATCATACAATTTGTAAGTTATTCCTAATTTAGATTTATCAGAACCGGAATGTGATATATAATTATTTGATTGATAATAAATACCGCATTCTTCTTCTGTAGGTCTATGATTTGTAAATTCATGTGTACAATTATTACATTTTACTATGGGGAATTTTTCGCCGCTAGCAACATAATCTTTGCATTCAAATAATAGAGTAAAGTTTGATTCTTTACAGATTGGACAGAGTGTTAGTTTTTCCACGCTGCAAAATAAAGTAATTATCTACCCAAATGCACCATAAGAATTGAAACATCTGAAGGAGATATTCCACTTATTCTTGATGCTTGTCCTAAAGTTTTAGGTTGATGTTTTTTTAGTTTTTCTCTAGCTTCTATTGATAATGATTTTAAATTCTGATAATCAAAATTTTCCCAAATTTTTATGTCCTCTAATCTATTCATTTTTTCAGCCAGTAGTTGTTCTTTTTCTAAATAGCCTTCATACTTTAATAGAATCTCAGCCTGAAGTATTACTTCTTCTTCTAAGTTTTCTGTTAGTTTTTTAACTGTTTCAAGACTTAGTAAGTTTTGCATTGATACTTGAGGTCGTGAAAGTATTTGATCTAATTTGTAGTTTTGAGGTATTTCTGCTGTTTCTAATTCCAACAATAATGGGTTTATCTCTGATGGAGTTATTGATGTCTTTTTGAAATCTTTAATTAGTTTTTCAGTTTCTTCTTTTCTTTTTTGAACTTGATTGAGAGCATCATCACTAGCCATTCCCAATTTATGTGCTTTTTCTGTTAGTCTTATATCAGCGTTATCCTGGCGAAGAAGTATACGATATTCAGCTCTTGATGTAAACATTCTATAAGGCTCATCAGTTCCTTTGTTTACTAAATCGTCAATTAGAACTCCAATATATGCTTCTGCCCTACTTAAGATATATGATTCTTTTTCATTGATATTTAGATGTGCATTTATGCCTGCCATTAATCCTTGGCAGGCTGCTTCTTCATATCCAGTTGTTCCATTTATTTGTCCGGCAAAGAATAAGTTCTTAATAAGATGCGTTTCTAGGTTTAACTTTAATTGGGTTGGTGGGAAATAATCGTATTCAATTGCATAACCTGGTCTGAACATTTTTGCATTTTCAAAACCCGGAATTAATCTTAATGCTTTTAGTTGGACATTATCGGGTAATGAAGTACTAAATCCATTTACGTAAATTTCAACTGTACTCCATCCTTCTGGTTCTACAAAGATTTGATGTCTATCTCTTTCAGCAAATCTGTTTATTTTATCTTCAATTGATGGACAATATCTTGGACCAAGACCTTTAATTCTTCCGGCATACATTGGTGAATCATCGAAACCAGTTCTTAGTATTTCATGCACTTTTTCATTGGTATAAGTTATCCAACAATGTTTTTGGTTTTCTACGGATTTGGTATTTTTTGAATATGAAAACTTACTTGGATTTTCATCACCAGCTTGTGCTTCCATTGCATCATAGTTTAAACTTCTACCATCAATTCTTGGTGGTGTTCCGGTTTTCATTCTACCAGATTCAAATCCTAATTGTATTAATTGTTCCGTTAATCCTGATGCTGATTTTTCTCCAATTCTTCCTCCTCCAAATTGTTTCTGTCCAATATGTATGATTCCATTTAGAAATGTCCCATTAGTTAGAACCACTGCTTTTGCTGTGAATTCTATTCCCATTCCTACTTTTACTCCAACAACTCTATTGTCTTTTACTAGGAGTTCACTCACCATATCTTGCCAAAAATCTACATTAAGATTTTCTTCAAGTAGTTGTCTCCACTCTGCACTGAAGACCATTCTGTCGTTTTGAGAGCGTGGGCTCCACATTGCAGGTCCTTTAGACCTATTTAGCATACGAAATTGTATGGTAGATTTGTCGGAAATGATGCCTGAACCACCTCCAATTGCATCTATCTCTCTGATTATTTGGCCTTTTGCTATGCCACCCATGGCTGGATTACAGCTCATTTGAGCTATTTTATTCATATCCATGGTTATTAATAGGACTTTTGATCCCATTTTAGCAGCTGCATTAGCTGCTTCACATCCAGCGTGTCCAGCACCTACAACAATAACATCGTAAGAAGAATATAGATTATTTGTTTTCACGTGAAACTTGGTAAATTTTATTGGTACAAAGATAAGGCATGCTCTTCTGCTTCTCGCATCTTGAGTTGGTCATTTTTTGTTTTGTCTTTAAATCCGATGAGGTGTAAGAGTCC
>JAIYDG010000097.1 GCA_027487625.1 Bacteroidota bacterium | reverse complement strand
TTGTTTGTATTCGCCATCAATATCTGCAATATAAGTTCCATTTTCAAATTTGTAGCCACTGCCTAGTCCTGCATAAAAATAATCTTCGTCTGATTCAATTTTTCTGTCGCTAACAACTGCTAATACATTCCCCAAATGATTACTCAATTCATAACGCCTGCTTCCTTTTACATAAAAATTGTTTTGAACAGTACAAGAACTCACAAAATTAAGTGTTTGCATTTGTGGAATTACTTCATTGTTTAAGTTTACATTCCATTCTGTTAAATAATCTGTATAAATTGCTTGACAATCTTCATAACCACAGGTTATAGATCCATTATAAAATGGTTGCAATCTTCCATTCCAATGAGTTTCCCAAATACCCAATTCCTCACCATTCAAATTCTCATAACATTTCATTTTAAACATCCAATACAGCCAGGCATTCCAGTTGAATTGGTGGGTTTGTATGTTGTTTGCATTTGGATGCATTGTTGTGGTTTGAAAAAATAGTGCTAAATGAGCATCTTTAAAAACTCATACAATTAATTTGAAATAATTAAGATGTTGGTTTTTTCACCATTTCAATTAAAAGCCATTTATGAATTACAATATGTTTTCAATTAAAGAGTTGATTTTAAACTTGGCACTTTCATTTTTCAACAGAAACAAGCTGAAGAATAGAAGAGTTAAAAGGTGTTTGATTTGGAGTTTCATAGGTAGCTTTTTAAATAAAGAGTAATTTAATTTTTCAATATATATTTTTTTCATGAACTATTACATCGGAAAACCCCGGGTTATCTTTCAAAAATATAACCTCATAAATAGAATCTAAATATATTCCATCTCTCATCCCTTCTTCTTCAATATATTTGATATCATTTACAGTATATTCATATTCAAAAGTGGGTGCTTGACGTAAACGGAAACCATTTATTTTAGTTACTTTACACGTAGTTTTTTCATGTTGCTTATTAAGTTTATAACCTAAATAATAACCTCTTAAAACAATAGTTACTAAAACTATAATTACTAAAAAACAAAATATATTATATAACTTTTTATCAAGTTTTTTCCAATTAATCATCTATTGTTTTATTTTGAAGAAAGTTTGAAAATGCACACAAAATATTAAATTAATATAAGTATTTAAAACTATTAAAATGGCTTAACAATCCATGTATAAATTAAGGTATTTTCCCCATTTATTTTTCTATAGAAGTTCATTGAATCTGAGTTTGAACTTTTCGCAATTGAATCATTCTTAAACAAAAAAGGGACTTTTAAATTGATAAAATATTCTTTGACACTATCAACTTCATTTTTAACCAAAATTTTTTGAAGTGGCCTGCTTTGTTTTACTGAATCTACTAAAATTCCATAGATTGATTCTGCTTTAAGTTGTGTTATATAAATTTTCCTTTCATTACACTGAATTGTACCAATAATTAAAGCTATAAATAAAACTACCAATAAAATAAATGATGGGATTTTAATATTATTTAATTCAATATTTAACATTTTCAATTTCGTTTAGGGTATAGTTAAGAGTTACAAAATCTTTATTAATTTCAATCCACAACACCCCTCCAATTGCCTTACAGCTTTATATGGATAATAGGGCTAGCTTGGGTATTTTCTTCTACATTATTTTAGCTTATCAAATAATATTACTTCACCTCCAACTTCCTCCGAAAGTTTAATATATAAATTATTTGCGCTACTTATACTCAAAGTATACCATTCAAACTTGTTAAAATTTAACTTTATATTATTCCCATTCGCACTCCAAAAGCCTTTACCGCTATATGTAAAATTATCTTTTTTAATTAAGCAATAACTATTTTCAACGTCTAATGGTAAATTAACAGCATGAAATGTTGAGTCAGCTAATAAAATTATTTTACAATTCTCTTCTTTATTATACCATTCACCAATCATATCAGTTTGCCAATAATTATTACATGATACAAAACAAAATAGTATAAAATAAAAAGTTAAATTAAGTTTATGCATATTTTTCTATTATATTTATAATTCTGTCCATTGAAAAAATTGTTCTATTTCCGAAAATGGTCTTGTTTTGGGAGCCATACTTCATTTTACACATCCATTCTACCCAGGCATTCCAGTTAAATTGGTGGGTTTGTATGTTGTTAGTATTTGGATGCATTGTTGCGGTTTGACTAAAATAGTGCTAAATGAGCATCTTTAAAAACACATACTATTAATTTGAAATAATTAAGATGTTGAGTTTTATAACATTTCAATTAAAAGCCATTTATGAATTAAAATATGTTTTCGATTTTTATTAGCTCAGAACTATTCCCTACCTTGAGATGGAGTACTCGAAATTTGCAACACTTAAATTCCATAATTTTAAAGTTTGTCTTGCTATGATGTTTTCCTTTTCTTCCATTACAATAAGATTGTCGGTAAATGATTTGATGTATTGGCTCCAATAATTTCCCTTAGCATCGTTTAGAAGAAAGTAAAATCCAGCTTCACCAAACTTGTTGCCTGATGATTCTAATATCAGTTCATTCTTATCACCAACACTTGGTTTCAGTATTACAGTTGCGTTTCCTTTGGGTAATGGAAAAATTGCTTTTATACAGGTAGTGCCTGATGTTAGGGTGCAAGTAGTATAAATTCCAGAATAAATAACTTTTCCTGTCGATTCGAATTTCCTTAACCAAATAGTGTACTTAACTTCTTTGTTATCTTTAGAAATCAATTCAATTATTTCACTTATTAAATTTTCGGATTCTTGAATGTTTTCAGTTGGAATGTTTAATTGATTTATTCGTTGACTAAACATTCTATTAATTAAGTAAGCAAATGGCTTAAAAATTGGATTCCATTTTACATTTAGTTTTAAATCATAATCAGCCGTTTTTTCATAAAAATCAATCACTTTTTTAGATAGCCTTTTGATATCTTTTTCTGTTAAATGAAGATTTAAAATTGAATGTAACAAACCTTTTGAAGAGCAATTCCTAACTACTATTAAATTTTCTTTCCTTGCCAATTGATAAATAAAATCTTCCCCAATTCCATTTAATTCTCCAAACGGCCCCATTAACCATTTATACTCTGAAGGATTAATTTTTCGGCCCCAAAGAATTACCCATTGCTGGGTAAACCAATCTTGAAACTTTTGCATTCTATATGCTGTATTCATTGAAATTCAAATTTAGTATGGGATATAATTACCCTTATTTTTCCATTCTCCATATTCTGCAATGGGTTTAAATCTTAAGGTTGTAAATTCAAAGTGAAAGTCTTTTCTATTACGTTCCTTCATTGCATTGATATGTCTTTTTTGTTGTGGCATTTTGCTATGCCCATGAACCATATCTGTCATTTCAATTTGTGTTTTCCAAATAGAAAAAGTAGAAATAATATTCGGGTAACGAATTGATGCCAAAGAGAGACTTGTTCCTGTATGGTCGCGAACTTGCTCTTCTACAGGTCTTCCCCACTTTAGAAACCTTGGTATTTGACTGTATTTCATTTTAGCAATTGTTACCGCTACAACGGCTTTTTCATTGTCTATTTCTATTTCCTTATTTGGAATTTGAAATCCTGAAATATTGCCCCATTGCCTTATAAATTCTAACCTGATATGCCAAGCTTTGGCTAGTTTTTTACCATAAGTATTTGTTTGCAAAAAATGGTTTAAGTAATCTTCATTTTCCCATTGAGCAAAAACTACGATTTCTCTGCTGAAGATTCTAGATTTAGAAAAAATTGAAGAACCAAGAATCATTGCAGACATTGTTTCTGCATGAATCAATCCGTTTACCTGTTTCGAATGAATCGGAAAAATCATCATTCTAAGAGAAGATATCAATGATAATTTTACAAGATGATAGGAAAAAACACCCATTGTTTTGTCAATAAAATTAAAACGAGTAATTGAATTAAATTTTAAAAATCAAGATACACTTATTCTAATTTTTACAATCCTATTAGAATTTTGAAATATACAGTTAATCTAATTTCAGCACAAAAATATTGATGGCTCACTAAAAAAGACTGAAACGATTTTTAATTTATGCTAGGGTTTTAATAAAATTCTTTTTGAAACCTTTTATTTACTTTTAAAAAATAAACTTCAAATCATTAAAACTTGCAATTTTTACAAGTTTTAATGATTCAGCACCTCTTTTGTCTGATTATCAGGGTTTTTATAAACTACTAAATTCTATAAAATCCTATCATTCTCATTAAAGATTCAAGATTAAGCTCTCAGATGAATAATCTCTCTCCCCCAATCCTATTAAAAAACCATCTGATTTATTTCTCTTTTGTAAGCATATCTAATCGTTTCAACAATGTTGGTATTCTATATTCACCAAGCATCATATGAATTTTGGATGTAGCTGTATCTAAATCAATACCAATTGCGGTAATATAAAGTGGATTTTTACTCTCACCTCTAAACAACAATCTCTTATTTTTTTGTAATGAAATAAAATCGGTTTTGGCAACTCCAATAATGGGTATTTTTCGCTGTAGACTTTCATACAAATAAGCACCTAATCCCTTTTTAAAATCATCATTCAAATACACAAAACCATCTATAATGATGAAATCAATTTCACTTAGATTTATCTTATTTATCAGACTTAAAATGCAAGGCAATTCACGTTTATAAAACTCACCGGAGGTATATTCTTTCACATTTTCAAGAATCTCAGAATAGACGTTTTGTTCATGAGCATCTTCCCAATTTTTAAATAATAAAGCTACAGTTTTGGCTTTATTGTCGTAGTAATAGGTATCGAATGCAAGTATCATTTTTTGTTATATTTCTGATTTATAAATGTTAAATCTAATTAGTTCCAGCTAAAAATGAGTGAAATCGTTTTTTTCGTAAGCGCTTAAAATCCTGAAGGGATGACATGATTATAGAAAACAAAATATGATGAAAACCACCTTCAAATCAAACCAACGCGGACCTTTGGTCCGCGTTGGTTTGATTTGAAGGAAAATATATTAACTATTTTTCTATAAACATGTGACCACCTATCGGGGTCTTGAATTTCAGTTAATTGTCTAATTTTAAACAAATACTTTATTGAAAATAATTCTCACAACAAGCAACGGATTTATACAAATTACTACTAATAAAAATGCCGAAACAAGTATATAAAATTGAAAAAATAGCTACTTATCTTTTTTATTTACGATTCGGTTCTTTGCTCTTTTCCTTTAATTGTTTAAGAGTGTCTTTAGCATTAATTGAGCTCACTACTTTTTTGCCTGTTTTAGCCTCAAGCTCCAGCCGTGCAACTTTGGCAACATTACCACCTTGATTAGCTACTATTTTACTTTCTTCAAAATCTTTTGGATTGGTGGCCGCAGAAATATCTTTTGTAGATGCTTCAGCTAGCATATTTAGAATCAACTCAGTATTCGTCATATTATCTCTGAGATTCTCTTTCTTCAAACCTTTTAAGATTTTGTATTCTTTAGTGGTTTTGTCACTCCAAGCTTTTGTAATAATGTCTGTAAGTGTGGCAAATTGTTGACCTTCTTTCAATCCTCTATTTTTCCATTCATCTGTAAGTTCTTTGCGTATTTCAATACTTTTTATGCGTTGGTTAATCCAACTTTCAGAATAGCCCAATTTTAAATATTGCTCCAATGCTCTATCAATACTCAATTCGGGATCTTGCATTTCATCTAATCTTTCAGAAGCCACTTGGGCTAACCATAGCTTAAATGGCTCAGCTTTTGGCGATGGAATTGATTGAATTAAGCGAAACAATTGCTCTGTATCTGCTACATCTGTTAAATAAAATTTACCATCTGCAGATTGCATTTTCAGTTGACTACAATTTGTAGTCAACTGACTTCCTTCTGCTTTAAGCCTAGTTTTTAATACACTCCAATATTTTCTTGGATTTGGACTATTGGTTAATACGCTTATTACATCAACAATTGAAATATACCATTTTTCTTTCTCCGCATCCCAAATGGAACGTACTTGCTTTTCTTCAAATAGTTTGATGGCAGTGTCTTTGCTCATATTTATTTATTTTTAGGGGTAAAATAATTTGATATCAAGGCATTAAAATTAATGCATTTTTTGAATATAATTAATCTTCAACTAATTCCTTTTTAACTGTTCTTTTTAAGACCTTTTCCTTGTATTAAAAGCATATTTATGCACTTAACTAAATAGAAGTCGATTCAACTATAAAAATCGTTTAGAACGCATTAAAAACAAAAAACGCGCGGAGCAATGCTCCGCGCGTTCTAATATTTAGTAGGATGCTACTTTTAGTCTTCTTTCGAAGCCATTAATGCTGCAAACTCTTCTTTCGATCCAACAATTAGTTTTTCGAAATCTCTACTTCCTGTTCCTGCAGGAATTAAATGTCCAACGATAACGT
>JAIYDG010000695.1 GCA_027487625.1 Bacteroidota bacterium | reverse complement strand
TAATATGATACACAAGAATTTTTTACATATGGCGAAAGTCTGGTCTAGTGGATAGCAAACTAGATTCACAATCAAAAGGTTGTGGGTTCGAAGCCTATACTAGATGGAAATGGTGTCAAACCCATGCTAGGACCGATTCCTGCACCCAATCCTGGTTCATTCATTATTTGAATATAAAGAAAATATAGGTAGCCAAATGGGGCACACCAAAAAAATGTTTTAAAAAAAACCCAATGATTTTTGTTGTTCCATTAATATAGGAACTTTATTTTAGTACTTTTTATGACTAAATAAATTTATTATCTGGCTAAGCAGGTATTTCACGGATTGTTGCTCCAATTTCAAGTCTCATTTTTACAGTAGCTAAATCAGCAGTGTATGGTTTTTCATCGAAATTGTTCCAATAATAATAGTGAAACAGAGTAAAGATCATTATGTCGAGAAAAAAAATTATAAGGTTGACATTAAGGCCCTGCATAATCGTTAAAGATTATAACGATTATAATAAGCGAAAATGACGATTATTAATCTCCAGTTTCGTTATTAGCAAAATTGGCTATTAATAATCCCCATTTTTGCTTATTATAATCGCCTTTTTTGCTTATTATAATCGTTTTCTTAATCGTTAAGCTTAAGATTAACAAAGCTCGGTTATTGTAATCGTTATAATCGTTTAGTTATAATTGTTAATTTCTGTAATCGTTTCGATAAGGCCTTAACGAAAAAAAGTTTGTAACGCAGGGTCAATGTCACCAACATTTTATTTTGCATGTAACTAGAAAAAGCTTCTGAAATGGAAGTTTGTATGAAAAATTCGTACGTAAAAATGTTGATGGCTGCAAAAAACACAAATGACTTGACTTTTTTTTAATTTGGGTTTAGGTGACCTTCCTCGGCTTATACGCGGATCAATTATTAAAAATATTCCATATGTAGATGCTTAGAGTAAAATACCAATACAAAGTTGGCATTGAATAGTGTTTCTTCAAAAAAAAACCCTCATTTTAGACCAGTGTTGTCCAACCCTGTCGCCATACGCCACATGTGGCGACAGGTCATTTAAATGTGGCAACAGGAAGTTTTTCCAGAAGCTGTTTACAATTTACTATTGTGCTCAAAACAGTAAAGTAACCTGGCAATCTTATTGAATAACATTTTTCTCAATTTATGTAAAATTTTAGCAAATAAATTAATCTCATATTTTTATTATACAATTTGTTATGAATCCTTATTCCCTTTCCCAGTTTATTTTTTTGGATCCAAGTTTTTTATGTTAAAAGTTCGATCTTTCATTCGATGTGGAACAAAAACAATTGATGGCCAAAAATGGGGCTTTGTGAAGTCTAAAAAAGCCGTTCTATTTCCGGTCAGCGGGTCATTTGTTAAGAAAAGTTGGAAAACAACACTACTCTTAGAAGTAATGATCCGCTGCACTATTTATTGTTTCTGTTTAGCCCGAGCACCGTCGCTACTTTTCCTAGGAAAGAAATTTTTTGAAATTCCAACTGCTGGGTCAGCTCCTGTAAGTTTTTTAACAGAAAAGTGTGAATTAAATTTATCAAATATTTATTTTGTATCTAAAAACTGTAACTTGTACAAACATAACTATTTTCCAATATTTGGGAGGGGAGCCATTCGCCACATTTAAATGGCCGTTTGCCACATTTGGCAAGTGGCAAATGGGTTGGACAATGCCACTCAGAGTCGAAAATCGGAGAAAATAGTGCCATTTTTGTCCGATTTTTTCACTTTGACCATGTCTGGAGGCGTTAACAAAACTTAACGATTTTAATCGCAATAATTGTTTTGTCTTAATTGTCAATTTCCGTAATTGTTTTGATAAGGCCTTAACAAAAAAAGTTTGTAATGCAGGGCCTTAATGTCAACCTTATATTTTTTTGTCGACATTAAAATCTTTACTCTGTTTCACCATTATTACTGGAACAATTTCGATGAAAAACCATACTTTACACAATTTCTACTAGTTCTCAAACAGAGTTCGGATTATATTCGAAAAATTCCTTTTTTTTGGCTGTGGACTATTTTCAGAATGTGGTTCTTCTATTTGTTGGTTCTTATTCCCAACCAACAAATTAAAAAATGTATTGTCAAGTTTTGAAAATAGCCGACAAAAAATCATGTTTTGGCAAAGTCTGTATATTAGTCGATGGAAATTATTTTGTCACATTTTGTAAACTCTAGAAATCCGAGCATGACCGGATAATAATTGAATATCCTATTCATGTCCTTTTCTGTATTTAATACGAAATATTTCTTGACTGTAATATAGTCAAAAATTTAATTCTATAAATAAGGCCAAAAAAGGACGTTTTAATAAAATATTTCATTAATTTAAGTCTAAAAACAGATGTTTTAATTATATATTTCATTAATATTTCCCCAAAATATTTCCCCAATATTCCAATTTTCGGAAGACAAAAATTGCCGAGAAATTTGAAAATACAGAAATTATTAATGGACTTCTGAATGGTTGATTCAAAGTTTACCCGACCTTTTTTTGTCAAAAAGTAAACTTTTCCTCTAGGGGAAAAATGTTTACGGGGTCTTTTCGATTTCCCCAATATTTTATGAGCGTGGGTGTTACCATCTTGCTGTTGCTGATCTTGCAGCTGTAAACAAATTTCAAACAAGTCCAAAGTCCAATGCTTAAATTAAGGATATTTCACAGAAATATAAATTCTGAATTCATGCAAAGTAAAACAGACTTGGTTAACTGCCAAAAAGTCTTTCGTACGAAAAATGCACGTGATAAAGCAAAAAAAATTTGTTTCTATTTTGGACATTTTTTATGAGTAGACATTTTTCATGTTTTTGGTCTATACCAGGGGTATTAATAAATATAAGTGAATGCTGTGGTATGTAATGAATATTTTGATCACATACAAATTCTTGTCAATTAAATTTTCGACTAAATTACAGTCAAGAAATATTTCGTATTAAATACAGAAAAGGACATGAATAGGATATTCGATTATTATCCGGTAATGCTCGGATTTCTAGAGTTTACGAAATGTGACAAAATAATTTCCATCGACTAATATACATACAGACTTTGCCAAAACATGATTTTTTGTCGGCTATTTTTTTTAATTTGTTGGTTGGGAATAAGAACCAACAAATAGAAGAACCACATTCTCAAAATAGTCCACAGCCAAAAAAAAGGAATTTTTTGAATATAATCCGTACTCTGTTTGAGAACTAGTAGAAATTGTGTAAAGTATGGTTTTTCGTCGAAATTGTTCCAGTATTTATGGTGAAACAGAGTAAAGATTATAATGTCGACAAAAAAAATTATAAGGTTGACATTAAGGCCCTGCATTACAAACTTTTTTTGTTAAGGCCTTATCAAAACAATTACGGAAATTGCCAATTAAGATAAAACAATTATTGCAATTAAAATCGTTAAGTTTCGTTAACGTTAACAATTGAAGATTAATAATTAATAAGCAATTTTTAACAAAAATAGGCAGAAATAACGAGTTTTAATTGCCAGTTTTGCTAGTAGCAAAACTGGCAATTAAAAATTGGTTTAACAATTAAGGATAATGATAAGGGTTTACAGCATTCCGTCATAATCGTTTCGTTATATCGCAAGTATTTTTGCTTATTATAATCACGAAAATAATCGCTATAATAGTTTCGTTAGGGCAGTGAGACTCGTACGAAAAACGCGCTCGTATAATGTTGATGAAATTGACAACATCATTTGTAACAAAACATACAAGGGCACGTAACAATTTCAAGAAATCATGCTTGAAAGCTTGAATCGAGTTGATTTTTGCAAAAATAAAAATTCAAATTTGAGGATATTTAAATCAGAAATGTGATAGCATTTTAAATTTACCGCCATTTTCAATCTGAAAAACAACACAAATGACTTGACTCTTTTTTTCGAATTTGGGAGAGGGACTAGAGAAATAGAGAAAAGCTGCTGAAAAGACTATGTTATTTAAGATTTGCAGCAGTTACATATCCAGGCCAGCATTAATGTGACAACCATTCTCTTTCAGGTTGATCCTGGATCATACATTACGTTTTTTTGAGCACCTTAAGTAGCTAATAACATTATCAGAAAATGTTGTGTTCCCTTTTTCTGAATTTACTGCATAAAAATGTAAAAATATGTAAAATGTACTTCCTCCGACCGGGAAAAAAAGTACACTTAGGTTTTTTTTGCATTATGAGCACTTCAATTCTGGGAAATGGCACTGTCATTTTACTTTTAACTAGGAAAATTTGGCTTTAATATTTTCCCAGATTTGAAAAGTAAACAAATTAAATAAAAAAATCATTAAAAAAACTAAATTTGCCCACTTTTTTGTTATTTTGACCAAAAAAAAGTTTGTTTACACTTTTTAAAACATTAATTTCTCAAAAACTATCCCATCAAATAAGTTCAAACAAATTGAGTGTTATCATGATTAGATAGTTTGAGTTTAATCAGTTTATTTGGTCAAATTTGCTTGTAAGGGTAAAAAGTTATTAATTTTCAAAGAGAAAGTGTACTTTTTT
>JAIYDG010000244.1 GCA_027487625.1 Bacteroidota bacterium | reverse complement strand
TTAGAAAGTATTTTTAATTAAGAAAATGCCAAAAGCCTTCAAATCCATTGAATCTGAAAAAATATACAAACTTTTTGCTAAAGTGTCAAATAAACCAGGAGAAAAGAAAATTAAGGTTTTTCGTAAAATTGGAAATGGGCAAGTAGAATATTTTCATCCAGAAAGTGGGAGAGAAATTGACAACGGGGAAATGAGAAATAAATATTATACAATGTATCAACAAGATTTGAATGAGCAGGAATTTTTACTAGGCAAATGTATTTTTTGTCTTGATAGACCAAAATGTTCAAGTATTGAAGAATGTTATCACAAATTTTATACGGGGGCAAAAGAAGTTGGTACAAGAACATCATTCAAATTGTTGAATAATGGATTATTTGAACCATGTTTTCGTGCTGGATGGTATTGGAATTTGTATCCCGATAAAAAAGAGCAAGTGGGACGTTTTGAACCTGTTTCAGAGACTTGGGAAATCGATTATATCGACAAATGTTCTGGCAGTTTGATTTATCACAAAAAGGGACATAAAGGAACTGTTTTCAAATATGACATAAATAGTTTTTATCCATCTATTATGGCCGACCCCAATTTTTTGATTCCATTCCGTGAAGGTACTCAAGATTAATGTAATCTTGAAGACTTATTACTAATCATGGTTGTACCCGATTCAAAATATATGTTTATTGTGAGCAATATTAACCTACATGTACCCGAGCATGTACCTGAAGTAGTGAGACATGGATTACTTCACAGAAAGGTAAAAGGACATTACACAAGTGTTGAACTTGAATTTGCCATTGGTATTGGATGCACAATTACATCACTTGATGGTAAAGACAATTTTCCTCATGTGTTTTGGACTAAAGAAAACGCTTGTATTCAATCATCCGCATTTTTTAAAAAAAGTATTGACCAATTATTTGCTGTGAAAATGAGACCTAACACCCCTGAAGGAAAAGCCTACGCCAAGTATATCATGAATCGAATCTGGGGCTCGCTGTGCGCAAGAGAAAAAATGAAACCAATGTCTATAGGCCAAATGAAGACTAATTATATGTTGATAGACGGAAAGTGTACAAAAGTGTTGGAAATGAACTCAGAAAGCTTACAAACTCAAAAACTGGTTACTAACAAAATGCTTGGAGGCCAAAATATGAATGTGGTTGAGCAAATATTTCGCCCCGTCAGGAAGTACTCTTCATTACTGCCACGGATCAAGCCGTTTTTACTAGCCACTGGAAAAGTCAAGATGATGATGAAAGCTATGAGTTCAATTAGAGGAGAAATCGTCCGAGTACATACCGACTGCTTCTGGACGACTGAAAAACAAGAGGAAATTACTGGCGGAAAAACCAGATACGGTTTAGGATACCTCGGATTCGAAAAGGAGGAATATGTAGATATCGACGCCTTCCTCGCGCAATGCTACTCTCGCTCTATTCTTTAATCAAAATGGCAAATTGCCTTATCGATTTTTTCCACCGCAATACTCATATTCTCATACTCAAGACCCTTTTCAACCCTTACATTTTCTATAAAAACCATAAAGTCTTTACAAGAAAATTTTGGCTCGTAGTATAAATAGACTTTTTCAGTAATCAAGTCTGTAATTATAATTTTCATTTTAGCGAGAAATAATTCCATTTAAATTTATAAAGATTTTTTTATAAATTTAAATTAATTTGTATGAAACTATATGACAACTCCGAGAAGAACTACGAGAAGTAGCGGAATAACAGATTTTCAACAATTGCCAGATAAACAACCGCGAAAACAAACTCCAATGAAATTAAGTGAAATGGAAAGTGATAGAATACGAAAAGCACTTTTGGGTAAATATGGTGATATTCAAGAGGCAATTAATCTGGGGTACATTAGTAAAGTAGATAAGCAAACGATATTAAAGAAAGGTATAAATTGGTATGTCAAACTAGAACCAGAAACAGTAGACAGTTATGTTCAGTTATATGAAAAAAAGTTAAATCCAACCCCTAAAACCAATCCTAAACCAACAAGCCCAACAAAAGAAGCAAGCCCACCTAAACCAGCAAGCCCACCTAGAAGGCCTATTACGAGAAGCAGTGGTATAACAGAATTTCATAAATTACCGGACAAATCCCAACCGAAAACTCCAGGGAAATTAAATGAACAAGAAAATGAGATAGCGAGAAAAGCCATCATTGGATTTCTTGAAGGTAATTTAGAAGAAGCAATAGAAAAAAAGTATATTAGTGTAGATAGAACAACCGTAATACAGAAAGGTATAGATTGGTACAATCGAAATAAGATTACCTTACTGAACCATTGGCTTGCTGAATACGAAAAAAGCTTACCTTCTGCCCCAGTTGTAAGTCCTCCTAAACCAGTAAGCCCTCCCAAACCATTCGAACAACCGATTATTGTTGTAAATGAAGCAGAATTACCAACTAGAAGAATCACGAGAAGTAATGTTCCTAAATTATCAACTGACATTATTAAAAGGGACATGGTGCCAGACCCTGGTGTAGGTGGGGCAGCGGCCGATAAGAATTCTTACTTTAAAGATCAACTCCTCGAATATATTTCTGCAGAAGAAAAATTAAAGTTTTTCAAATTCTGGCCAAAAGGAATAAAAGGAAATCAAATATTTAATACTTTCCAAGCTTTAATAAATGAACCAAAATACGAAGATGATGTTGAAGTGTTGGGCATATTAAATAAATTAACTACACTTGTAAATAAACGGACATTTAGAGGAGACAAAACCGTTATAGATTCAAAAACACCTCTAAGATTTAACCAAGTATTGCAAGGCTTGACTCCACAAGAAGAAGAGCAAATACAAAATATAAGAGAAGCAACAGTTGAATTACAACAAATGATAAATTCTCCGGCAATTAACAGACAGGACATAGCTCCCGTAGCACAAAAAGTAGTTTCATTGATAGAGGATTTAGCCGACCCTGTTTCAAGTAGAACACGAAGTAAAGTCGATTTAACATCAAAATCATTATGGAATGACGACGTATGGGGTAAATTAAAAGGTTCTGCATTAGGAATTTTACAAAATATTAGAGAACATCCATTAATTACTTCAACTCCTCTACAAAAACATGTTTTGGAACAATCAATTACCAAAATAAATGGAATGACTCCTCCTAGGTCAGTTCGTGGTCCAATTGAACAGAAACAGTTTGGAGTTGGACCTGGAATGTTTCAGGACGTTTCAACTCCCGCAACGAATCGAAGGGG
>JAIYDG010000669.1 GCA_027487625.1 Bacteroidota bacterium | reverse complement strand
GAAAGTGGACCAATCAAATTAGAAACTGGGGTATAATTGTAAATCAATTTTTAATTACATTTGAAAATAGATGCCTAATCTAACATCTACCATTTACACAAAATTCTTTACTGGCTCTCCATTATCAATTTGAAGCATGATCATTTGTAAAGTTTAAAATGCTTGATTTATTTTATCGAAGCACCCCAAATTATGTCTTCTATTATTAAATAATTCTCGGTTATAGAGTATTTAATAATCCATTTCTTTTCGAATACTGCACATCTAAAGTTACTACTATTTTTAAAATATTGCCTGCAGAAAGCATTTGCATATGGATGATTTTTTAAATCATCTATAAAATCAAGCATCCTCTTTGCATAATTAATTGCCGTAATTGGCATTTGGTACTCATTAATAATAAAGTCAGTTATTTCATTTACTTTATTATTTACTTTTTTCTTTATGAGTATTTCTCTCATTTATTTTTCAACTTTTCCTCCAAAACACCAAGTAAGTTTTTTGAGAAAGAATCAAATGGAATGGTATCTGATAAATCTAAATTATTTTCATTTATCATGTCAATACTGCTGTTAGTTTTCGCCAAGGTTTTTAATAACTCGAAAACGCTTTTGCCGGTTTCTGTGGCATCGTCAATTTCAAATAAATGCTTCATGATAAATTTATTTTAAACAAAAATATTCATTTATAGTAGTTTGCAAAAGCATATGAACAAAATAAATCTTATAAAGTAGGGATATAGTATTGCGGTTGCCAGCACCTAATGTATTCTTTGATTCAACAAATTCGGCAAGCTCATTTAATGTAAACCATGCTTCTTTCGAAATTTCAAGATTTAGTTTCATCTATCAATTTGTTCAAATCTAAAGTTTCACTTAACATGCATCTATTTAAGTATTCAGCAAGTTCATCATCCTTAGCAAGCCTTCCAATACCAAAGGCAACATCTTTAGAAGTTAATTTTTTAGGATTGTATTTTATATTATTTTGATCTAAAAAACGAAATATGTCTTTTGATTTATCAGTATTATCGTCTATTTCAATTTCTATAATCATAACCTTTTAGTTTTATAAAACAAACTTAAATAAATAAAAAACATTTCGAAATAATTCTAACTATTTACCATTTTAAACAACTAGTCTTGCTGGTTTGTAATTGAGCTAGCTAGAAAATCATATTTGTAATTATTTGGAAAAGACTAATTATAATAGATTCTACTTAGAATTATTTAAAATTGCTATTACTGTATTAACAACTTTCTCAGTAATTTCATTTTTCAGTATGCCAGCTTTGCGAAGAATAATATTTTTGTCTGCTGTGAAAATACGACTTGGTCGAATAAATGAATTTATTGGAAGTGTGCCAGATTCAAAATCAACTGAATTAAACGGAATAGCAAAATTATCATTACCATTTTGGCTAGTAATTTGACAAAGAATAATATCGTCTCCTGCTAAATCAAAAATACTAAAGCAGGTCGTTTTTTACTTCCAGATAAATCAGAAAACGGAAATGGTAAAATCACTACTTCGCCTTTTACAAATTTTGCCATGCAATATCCTCTTCTTGTGAAAGCCAATCTTTAGCTAGAACTTTTTCGCTTGCAAAATGCGTCAAAATTTTATCATCAATCACATTTTTTTCATTTGCTTCATCAATTCTGAAAGCAATTATTTCTATTTGTTTTCCAACATAATTTTGGGGTAATTCAATTAGAATATTTTGTTTATCAGGAGTTACAACTGTGCGTATCATTTTTTTATTTCTTTAAAATCAAATATAATGTGTTTGGTATGAAACAAAAAACTGCTACTTTATACTCCTTCGAATAATTTAAAGTCCACTGAAATTGATTAATAACATAATTATGAATCTATTGAGAAGTTAAAAGAGCAATTACTGTTATTGCTTTACATCAATAGGTATTCATTTTCAAGAACAATATTTTCAAACTACCATTAACCTATTCCTGTTCTGGATAAATTAAAGTTTGAAGCTTTTCTATATTCATTGGCTTTTCAACTATATCAACAACAAAAGGGTATTGACTTGCTCTAAGCACATCATTACTCGACATTGTTGTGGTTAATAAAATTACTCTACAATCATGAATTGGTTGTTTTTGGAGTTCATCTAAAAAGCGCCATCCGTCAAAAATTGGCATCGATAAATCTAAAAACAGAATATCTGGTGTAATTAATCCAGATTGTAGTTTAGTTAATGCTTGTTGTCCGCTTGTTAAATCAATTACATTAATACGAGGATCAAACTTTTGAATAAGTTTTTTATTCACGAAATTATTAATGATATCATCATCAACTAACATAATTAAACTAGGACGTCTTCCTATTTTATAAAAGGTTCTTTTTTCATTAAACGATTTAAGGGAATGAATTACATTATTTAGTTGATGTACTGCTTCATTTAATTGGTAAGCAGATGTTTTTAAGTTGGAAATCAGTTCTTTTTTATTTTCTTGATCAATACCTTCTTCATCAAATAAAGAACTGAGGCCCATAATATTGGCAATGGGCAACCTTAAGGTATGTGAAGTTAAATATCCAAAATCACTTAAACGTTTTTGATTTTCTGCAAATTCTTTTTCAAGCTGAATATGACCGGATATATCATGCAATGCCATCAAACAAACATTTCCATTTTCTGATGGATATTTATT
>JAIYDG010000246.1 GCA_027487625.1 Bacteroidota bacterium | reverse complement strand
GTACAGGTACAATGAAGATATATTGTGTTAGAATTGAGTTAAAATCGTAAGTGTTGATTATATGATTGTGGAAAAACTGTGGAAAAACTATGTATTTTGTGAAAAAACTGTTAAATGCCTCTGAGTCTTATTAAATGCCTTCAGTTCTTGTGACCTTAGCGAGCGTAGCATAAGACGCGCAGTTTGTCAAGTACCACCGCCGCGAAAATCGCCCAGATACCCATAAGACCTTATAATATTACGATTTCTTATAAAATCTCGACGAGAATGTACACAAAAGCACACAAATCTCGACGAGACGCATATATACATGTAATAATCTCGACGAGAACGCAGGCATAAGTCTTGCATCTAGTCGAGTTATGTGCTATAATCACACTGTACTCCACAATCTCGACGAGTTATGTACGACGACTACGATCTCGACTATACATACAGCAACGATTATGGACAGGATCTCGACGAGTACACACATGATCTCGACGAGGAATACACACGCGACGGGCAAGACTACGAAGCCCTTGCATATCGTCACTATGCATGATATAATCTAGTACACATTGCACGAGAATCATGATTGCACAGAAGCGCCTGGTACAAGTCACACTTGACATTGAGTGTTATGATGATTTGAATGTAGAAGACATGGACTGGAAAGAGTTATTGGAACTCGAAGGTGATGAAAAGGTGTATTCTAAAGTCAAAGAGTACGATCCTTTCTTCTAATGTGCCACTCTTATAAGTGTCACAATGATCACCCGTGAGGTGTGATTGTGTCTTATTGTGTATACAACTGCGATTAAATTAATGAAATTCTACGTTGACGAAAAGTTTGTTTATTTTGTACAAGAAACACAAAATCCAAGTGAAGAGAAGAAATATCTCTTGCACAAAGCACCACTGGATTCCTATGGTTTTTTCAATACGGTGAATGGAATTCCCATTTATGATTTGTTTGCAGAATCGAACAACATGAACGACTTCAACAACCTGAAGCGCCTGGAGGACCTCCTTATGCCAAAAGACAAACTGGCACAAGGAGCGGTTCAACTGACCCTTTTCTGACTTATGGTGTGTTCGTGGTTGAGAGACCACTCCACTTGCTTTTTTCACCATGAGCATTTACACTGACAACGGTTACGCCAACCGCAAGGAGTACCTGAACGAACTTCGGGAGGAGTACGGTGCGGATATGGTCAACACCCTGATCACGGTTCTTCCTGCGTCAGAAGACTTCGACGGTCTTGTGACCATGCTGGAAGACGCAATGGACGGTTATTGAACTGTCCACCAGGGGGTTGCGGAATCCGTGATCCCCTGCCATACTGAACTCGTTCACCACTCAACACCATGGGAACTCGCTCACGCATCGGAATCGAAATGCCTGACCACACTGTGGTTAGCGTCTACTGCCACTGGGATGGTTATGTAGAACACAATGGTAAGATTCTTGTAGAACACTATCAGAACCGCGAAGATGTACAGGAACTGATTGATGGCGGTTCGATGTCAACTCTTCGGACTCGTGGCACCTGGACTCATGATACTGTTCTCCTTGATGAGAACGGAGAATACATTCATGATGCCGCTGGTTATCTGATGTATAAGAATGATCGTGAACCTCAACCTCTGTATCATTCAGAGCGTGGAGAAGAAGTAGAAGTTCTTCACACCAGTTTCGATGAGTTTGTCTCTGGAAATCTTGGTGGCGAAGAGTACGCTTACCTCTTCGATCTGAATGATAACTGGAAGGCATTCAAGATTAACTGGAAAGGACCAGTGGATCGTGTCGAAATCCCCAACTATGTGACAGCATAGGAACTGGCACAAGGGGCATCCAGAATCGCCTGCGATGCCCCTATACTTACAAAGTCAACCACACACACCTAAACACATGGAAGACACCCTCTGGATCGAAATTGCTGATGCTCCTGGTGAGATCTGGGACATCCCTGAAATGCGGGATGATGACAATGATGAGCGTACTTGGAACGCTTTTCTGAACAGCAACTGGGACTTCTGATGACTTACAAAGAACTTCTGCAACAGTTGCAACAACTGACTGAAGAACAACTGAATCAAGATGTTTGTATCTGTGATTCTAAGTTTGACTGTGGTGATGATACAGACGCAGAGTATTATCAGCATGGTGTAGAGTTTGTGTTTGCAACTGAAGAATGTGATGTCCTCGACATTGACCATCCTATCATTCGCTTCTGATGAACTACCGCGAACTGTTCACTGAGGATCAGTGGGATCTAATCTACAACTTCATCGGTAATGCACTCGATGACGATGATTTCAATGCGGATGATGTTTATGCTATTCGCACCAAGATTCACCAACTCTTTGAAGATTGATGATCACTGCAATTCTGGGTGGAGTTATTCTCTCCACCTTCTTCATCATGTTCTACCTGGAAGACCGCGAAGGTGGTGGACTTTATGATCCTGACCCACGTTCTTCATACTATCATCGGAAACGCAAATGACACCTGACACTCTGAACTTCAATGGTGATGCTGTGACAGTTCTTGGACTGGTCGGCGTCATCTCCACTGGCATCATCCTGGTGCTATGCTTCACTCGTTACTTCAATTCTCCACTCCGCAAATGATCTTTCAAGTCATTGACATTGAGTTTGATTTTGAGTCTGATGATGAAGAACTCGATGCTTTCAATCGTGGCATCATTATAGATGAAACCATCGGTCAAATCTGGGAGGCAGATGATGAAGAGGATCTCATAGAAGAGATCACATGCGCTACAGGTTGGTGCATCAAATCTCTTGATTATCGGCACATTCTCCAATGACTAACCGAACCGAACTTGAGTGGTTTTTGAAAGAGAAGTGTCGTGAAGATGCTGACCTTTTAGATACTATCATCAGTGAGTATGTTTGGAACTTAAGTGAGAGCAAACTCACTGAACTTGAAGACTTCCTTTCTAACAACTTCGGAGACGATTGATGAACCGTTCTGAACTCCAAGATCAACTCATTCAGCAGGTGTTGGATGACATGGATCTCAAGACAATGACCCAACTCTGTTATGACTATCTGGATGAGGGTTATGCAAAGTATTCTGATGAAGAATTGATCACTGAATGTGAAGAATACTACCCCGAACTGCTGGAATCATGAGCAAATCATCCTGGCAATTTGTTTGCAATCTAGTTCTTGGAGTTCTTCTAGTTAAATTATTCTTCTAGTCTAGACTACGATCTCGTCGAGATGTGACAGTCACACAAGTGGCCCACGCATCTCGACGAGTCACACACATCTCGACTAGAATACACACATCGAGTTCGAGATTCATCATGCAATCAGCATTCGTCACTCCTATCTCACGCAAGGCAAAGAATCGCTTTGCAAATCTAATGAACAGTGATGATCAATGTATCATCGAACAACATGTGGACAATCGTGTGTTTGTTGCATCCATGAATCGCAAATACTTTTTCTGGGCGACACTTGACACAGACGCACATTGGATGGTACAATTATAAGATAAAGACGGAAGGGGTTTGCCGTCGCTCAATGTTAAAGTCACCCAGCGCGAAAGAGAACAGATAATCATAGCGTAGGTGAGTGGGTTAGTGTGGGTCAGGGTGGTGCCTGACCCATTTTTCTTCATGGATTGTTATAATTATTTTATTGCAGGGGGAGTGGCGATGTGTTGTTCAGTAGGGATACCCTTCCCCCGTTGGTTTCGATTGTCCCCTTAAGATACAGCAAACTAGGACAGAATCGCCACCCTTAGGACAGTTTGCAAGGTGGCACAAGGTCGCTGGATCTGGTCGGTTCTGGGGTGGCATACTTTCACCAACGGCGCACCACTGACGCCGCCCACCACCCCAGACCCATGACCACCACCATCCAACTTGTTATCAACGGCAATCAAGTTGAAGGCACAATGTTAGAACTTGCTCAAATGTTGGGCATCAATTCTGATGTTATGGTGCAAAAGATTGCTCCTGTTGTTATCAATCAAGAGGAGAAGTCTGTTAAGTTTGTTGAGTTTTTCGGTGCAACGCTTGAGTCACACATTAAGGGTGGCAAGTTGTTTGTATCGGAACTTAACAAGTTGCGCCATCAAGGCAATGACTACCGTGCCATGATTCGGTTATATCATGACCTTGTGAATGCTCCTACTGCTGGATGGGCAAAGCGCCGCCAGTTGTTGTTGACTACTAGCGCAATCTGGCGTTATACTTTCAAGAAGCATTCTTCCGGTCTTAAGTATCAAATTAAGGCGGTTACAGAGTGTGACGATTGTGGCGAATTCGCTAAGTCTATGGTTGACCGTATGATTGCTGAGAAACTCTGGGTTGCATAAGCAACACTGATCAATGGGGGGGTTGACTGCCCCCCCTTTTGTTTGTATTCTATGGGAGTCGATCACACCACACCGACCGATGCAAGTTGCTCTCACCATGGTTTCCAGCAACGCCAAGACTGGACCCATCCCCACCACCACGTCTGAGCGTTCTTCCTGCTGGGAAGGTTGCGCCTTCTATGATAAAGGTTGCTACGCTAAATCAGGTCCCCAAGCGTTACATTGGCGCAAGGTAACATCCGGCGAGCGTGGTGTTATCTGGGCAGAATTTATTGCCCTGATTCGTAACATTCAGCGCGGACAGATCTGGCGCCACAATGTTAGCGGAGACCTCCCACATATTCTGGGTGATATTAACCCTGGCATGGTTTCGCAGTTGGTTAATGCTAACCGTGGGCGCCGTGGGTATACTTATACTCACCACCCTTTGAATGATCATAACATCGAAGTGATCAAAGATGCAAACTCCAAAGGTTTCACAATCAACGCATCTTGTGAGTCTGTCGATGATGCTGATCGCGTGATGACAGAGTATAACATTCCTGCCGTTGCAGTTGTTAACTCTGAAAAGACCGACCGATTCTATACAACATCCAACGGTCGCAAAGTTATCACCTGCCCCGCAACTATTCATGAGAATGTTACTTGTGCCACCTGCGGTTTGTGTCAAGTTGCAGACCGTCAGTTTGTGATAGCGTTCCCTGCACATGGCACCGCTAAAAAGACAGTCAACGCCATTGTGAGTTGAGTATATTTAAGGGGGGCAATCGCTCCCTTTTTTTATACTTTTTCCCCTATTATTTCAGCGCAGGTTCGGTGGCGATAGTTGGTCAACCGGCGACCCTGCCGGTGTTGGTGCCGATTGTCCCCTTATCCTACAGCATCGGATCCCCCCTGCAACCCCCTGACTGATCAGCAATGCTTATGGTCAAACCTCTTGACTCTGACCCCGTTCTGACCCATACTGATCTCAGTTCACACCACTGAACCATGATTCTCTCATCACTGATCCGCACCGCCGTCCGCAGCACCCTGATCCAGCAGGGTCCCCAGACCTGCTCTCAGATTGTCAGGGGCATGGGCATGGATCCCCGCCGTCACAAGGGCACCATCCATGCCATTATGGTTGACATGGAACAGGGCGGCATCCTGGGCGCCACCAGAGCAGACAATGGTAAGCGTGATCTGTGGTTTGTCTATCCTGAGGCAATCCGCAAGCGTGACCGGTTGATCGCTGCCATGATCGGTTGATCCCATGCTATGATTCTGGGGAACCCGCAACGGTTCCCCCCTTTACACCACACCACGCCATGAATTTTTCCTCCCTGACCTTTTCTGATCATAGTGTCATCAAAGGTGGCACCAAAGCACAGCATACTTTTGAGAATGGTTGGACCATCTCAGTTGTAGCAGGTCCGAAGGATTCTGGACTCTACGGTGACATCGGGCATGATACATTTGAGGTTGCTGTGATTCGCCCGAATGGTAACATGCTGGAAGATGTTATCTGCTGGCAAACACCGGTTCAGATCACAACAATGATGCACCTGATTGAGATGCTCTGAGGTATCATAAAGGGGAGATAAAATCTCCCCACTAAATTACACCACTAAAACCATGAGTCTTGTTGTTGCTTCAGATCTTAAAACCCGTCAGATCGTATGGGTTCGGAGTGGTAAAGTTAACCCTGCTGACGCTTATGTGTGGGCAGCATTAGGTCGTCAAAACCGCCTCTGATTCGCCATGGAAACTATTCTAACCCCCGATGAAATCCTCCAGTTAGTTACAACTGGAATGGTTAATCTCACCGATGATCTTGTTATCAGACTGACAGAATCTAGTCGAGACGCGCACATAAATCTCGACGAGAGCGCACACATACATCTAGACTAGATTCACACATTCACATCTAGATTAACACATCATGTATAACAATTCAAAACAAATCAATTCAATTGGCTTCACAATCAAGTATCAAACACCTTATAATAATTGTGAATGGCGCACACAATCATTCACTACAATAGAAGAGGCAAAAAGAATGATTCAATTCTATAAGTCATGCGGATCACCTGCTGAATTAGTATAAAGAAAAGAATGAAGAATGAGAGTATAAAGAATCAAGAATGAATCACACCTAGTTCTTGATTCTTTATACTTTACAATCCTAATCAATTCTTGATTCTTATACTCTTCATTCAGAAGTTCATTGTAATTGTTATAGTCAGTGGTGTGGTTAATTCTAATTACAATGGACTTCTCAATGGACAGTAATTCTTTATAGTTTGCAATCGTTGTTTGATTCTTTATACTTTCTAATCTGGATTGATTCTTAATTCTTTATAACAATCAACCCCTTGTGCCAATCCGCAAACCGTCACAGTCCCCCGTTGCTGGGGTACCCGATCCCGTGGTATTGTTGTTTCAACGGATCGGAAACGACCTTTCACCCGATCCGCCCCAGACCCATGGCACAATCCTACGATCTGCCCGCCGCCATCGTTTCGGATACGCTTGAGACCCTTATGGGGCATCTTGCAACTGCTGAGGCAAAGTATAAAGCAGCAGAGGCAGAAAAGGAGCGTTTGCGTGATGAGATTGCGGGCATTATGATCGCTGCCGATGTAACCTCTGAGCGTACAGTGTGGGGGTTGGTATCACTAACCTCCCGCGATAAAGTTACCTATTCTTCTGCAATTAAGGTTCTTGAGATTAACCTCAAGGCAGAAAAGGATAAAGAGGTTGCAACTGGCGCCGCTAAAGTTACAGAGGGTGATAAGTTCATCCGCGTAACTTGGGCGAAGTAAGTTACACTGGGGAGGTTAAATCCCTCCCCTATTCTTTACACTTTACCATCGCACAGTTATGTACAACCCAACACAAGATGCTGCCACTGCTGAACATTTTGCGCGGTGGGAATCACATTCTAAAACCCTGGACAATTACAGTTTAGTTTATGTTATTAAAGACTGCAAATCTGCAGCAGAGAATATGAAGAATTGGAACCCGATTCGGGAGGGTTTCTATCTGGATCAGGCAGCAACTTATGGCATGGAGTTAACACGACGCAACGCTAATTTGCCGTTTGGTTTACGCCATAGAGTGTAGAGTTAGTTATATCGGGCAGGCGCAATCCTGCCCGTTAAATGTTAATTAGTGAAACGGTATCCTACGATACCGTTTCGGGTTGCGGGATCCGATCCGATCCTGTAGACTTTAAGGGTCAACCACACCCCCGACACCCCATGACCTTCCACCTTCAATCCCCTGCTGGTAACGTCGCTTCGTTTGAGCAGATCACAGATGATCTTATGTCATTTGTCAGTGGCAACGACATTGTAGAGTTGCCGATCGCAGACGCCCGTAAGGTCTGGCAGGCGCTGCGGTTGTGCCAATGGCAACCGCTAGATCGTGACGCCCTGTTGCGTTACGTTGGCGTCCGCTGATCTACACTCTAGGGGAGGCAATCCCTCCCCTTTCTTCACACAAACCCACCGCACTTTGATCATGACCGCTACACTTTCCCGCTACACTTTGGACTGGCAGAATGGCACTCAGTGGGC
>JAIYDG010000704.1 GCA_027487625.1 Bacteroidota bacterium | reverse complement strand
GTTGCATCGTTCAAACAGAAACAGAGAATTACTAGCATTACGTTACCTTGAGAAAAGCCTTGTATATTTCAGTACTTCATTAAAAGCCAATGAGCTGATGATGCAGCGTTTACAGCGCTTAAATTTACCTGAAATATCAAAAGAAAGAGAAAAGGAATTAATTGAAGATGCAAACATTGAAACAAGGCAAGCTATAGAAATGTCGAATATCTACAGCAATATTTTAGGTAATATGATGGGAGCACATTCTTCTATTATTTCTAATAACCTCAATATTACAATTCGATATTTAACTTCAGTAACGATTATCTTATCTCTTCCAATTTTAGTCGCAAGTGTATATGGTATGAATGTTGATTTACCTTTTCAACACAATCCGTATGCATTTTGGATTGTTGTTTTAATGGCAATTGTATTATCTGTTTTTGGGGTTTTCTTTTTTAGAAAGAAGAACTTATTTTAAACTAAAGAGCAATTTCTCCAGCTTCAAGTGCTTTATCTAAATCAATCCAAATAATTGTTAAATCGTAAGTTGTATAACAAATAACAACTCTTTTTATACCCTCAGCAGTTGGAAATTCTTGTAAACTAGCAATTTTATAGGAATGACCGCCCATTACACAGGGTAATCGTTTTGCATCAATACTTGTATTTTTTTCGAAGAAGGCTTCTATAAGTCCTTCACCAGTTTCCTTTTTTACTTTCTTTTTATCGTATGCTTGATTTCTAGCATAAACATCAATTCCTTCAAATTCTTTTTTACCTTTTTTACATGGATTGATCTTGATTAGTGAACCGACTTCAAGATTTACCTTTACTTCAATTTCTTTTTCTTGAGCAAAAGAATTTATTGCTGATAAAGCAAAGAAAATTAAAATTATAAATTTAAAGTATGTTTTCATCTTACCAATTGATTATTTCTATAAAGTTCTACTTTTCTTAATACACCATTTTCATCATAATACCTCCAAGTACTATCTTTTGAATTGCGTTTATAATATCCACTACTTTCCAAAACGCCATTGATATGATAACTTGTATAGGGTCCATTTTTTATAATGACGGTTTTATTAATCAGTTCCTCGTCATTTTCTGGATTAATAACCATTTGAAATTCAAGAATATAATGAAATATTTCCTTGAAATGTTTTTTAGCATCATCATAAAAAGTTTTTCCCATTCCATCATCAGTTATTTCTTGGGCTTTGCTATGAAAGGAATAGCAAAGGAAAAACGAAAAAATGAATAGTAGTCTTAAACTTTTCTTTATCATTTTAAGAACCAGTTTTGCCCCAATTTTCTAATTCCGTTGGGGTGTATAATTCTGGAAAGAATATTCTAAATTGAAATCTTGGAGGCAAATATTTCTGCCAATTTGTTCCACCAGTCGCTGCAATATCAGCAGGACTTTTTTGTAAGTATTTTACTGCTGATTTATAATGAGCCAATGGCCAATGAATGTTTACAGCCATATCAAAATTCTTCATGGCTTCAATCAATTCTGGATTAGATTTTTCAGCCTCATTTAAATTTTTATATTGGTCTAAAATTAAGTTGTTTTGGTTATCTAAAGCCAATCTAAATAAATCATCAGAATACTTTTCCTCAAATTGAGAAAGCGTTAAAGTTTTTTTGCCACTGCTTAATTCTGTTGCTCCATTTTTCCAATAAATATTTGCAAATTGACTTTCTAAACTTTCATTTTTTAATTTCTCTCTATTACTAATTCCTACAAGGTTTATTAAGGGAGTAGAAAGAATTTCTATCATTCTGTATTGAGCAGATTGAAAGCCACTTGCAGGTAATAGACTCATTCTAAATTTCAGGAATTGGGCAGGCTCCATTCCATCAATCATGATTTCAAAAGAATGAGTTAGATTCCTAAAATAGGCATTCATTCTTTTTAATCTGGCTATTAAAAATTCAGATGTTAAATCTTGTTTTTTAGCCTGAATTTGTTTGATTTCATGTAAGGTTAATTTGAAATACAATTCAGTTATTTGATGATACATAATGAAAATCATTTCATCAGGTATATCAGTTTTTGGCTTTTGAAGACTTAATAATGTGTCAACTTGAATGTAATCCCAATAGCTTGTATATTCTTGATAAACTAAACCTTCTAGATAAGCTTTAAAATCTTGTCCGTTTTGGTCGTATTTACTTTTTAATTTTGATATAAGCTCAACTACTTCAGGGTCGATGATATTTTCAGACATGGTATAGGTTTGTAGGTTAGAATGGGCTGGTAAAATCCTTTATATGAGGTAAAATTAAATCTTTATCAGATACAATTGGCTCTTTGGTTTTCCAATTGATTCCAATTTCAGTATCATTAAAGAACAATCCACCTTCGCTGCTTTTGTCGTAAAGCTTTGTGCATTTATAAAGAAAAATTGTATTGTCAACCAATGTTTCAAATCCATGTGCAAATCCAGGCGGAATCCAAAACATGGTTTTATTTTCTTCGTTTAATTCTATAGAAAAATGCTGTCCATAGGTTGGTGAGTTCTTTCTGATATCCACTATTACATCAATTACAGCTCCGCTAATCACTCTTACTAATTTTCCTTGTTCAAATGGAGGTGCCTGAAAATGTAATCCTCTTACAGCCCCTTTTTGTGATAAACTTTGATTGTCTTGAACAAAATGCAAATTTATTCCGGCATTGATAAAAGCAGTTTCATTATAGCTTTCGTAAAAATAACCTCGTGAATCATTAAATATTCTTGGTTGTATTACCAAGGGACCATCTATAAAAATCGAACTAATATTCATTACTATAGCATTAAATTGATGTAAAGTTTGGCAATTATAAAGAAATCAATTTCATGTTTTGCATTGATTCCTAAAAAAAATCAAAGTGTAAACAGTTTTATGCGTCTTAAATTTAGGAACTGATTGAGTTAAAAATTCTATTTAATTAAAAAATAAAGCTCAACTCAAGTAATTATTTGTGATTTTACTTTTTGAATTTTAAAGGAATCGTCGTGATTTCTTAAGTAATCCTGATTAAATTTAGCAAGACTATTTTTGTTAATGATTTGATTTTAAAACATTTGTGATAATATTTTATTTTACTTGATTTGGTAGTGACTTCAAAATAATCCTATCTAATTAATAATATTAAATAGTAGTTTCTAAAACCATTGGTATTTAATATTTTTGCAGAATGGAAGAAAACGAAAAGAATAAAAAATGTAGGTTAATTATAATCATATTATCAGCTACTAATATATTGACATTGTTGTTGTTAGGTTTTTTTCTTTTCAATTATTTCCAAACGGATAAAAAATTAGTTGTTACAGAAGAAAGATTGTATTCATCTGATTCAACCAGAATGGAATTAGATACTTTGTTAAAACAAACTGCTTTTGAATTAGACCAGTTTAAAGGTCGCAATTCTGAATTAGATCAATTTTTAAGAGAGAAAAATGATTCATTACAAGAATTTGCAGAAAGAATCGAGGCTTTATTACGTCAAGGTAAACTAACCAGAGAGCAATTACAAAAGGTTCAGGACGAAATAGATATGTTAAGGTATTACAAAAGAAAATACATTGGTCAAATAGATTCTTTGAATACTGTAATTGTAAGTTTGAATAACGAAAATGATAATCTCAAAACAGATATCACCAAACAAAAAAGAAAAAATGAAGACTTAACAATGGATAATGTTCGACTTAGCACCAAAGTTGCAATTGGAGCCAAATTGAATGCCCAGAGTTTATTTGTTACTGGAATTAAATTCAGAAGTAACGGAAAAGAAAAGGAAACAATTAGAACTAGTCAAATTGAGCAAATCAAAGTTAGTTTCACTTTGTCAGAAAATTATGTTTCAGAAAAGGGTAATAAGGAGATTTACCTCAAAATTGTTGGACCTGATGGAGCAACAATTTATAATCAATTAGCAGGTTCAGGAACATTTATTTACCAAAATGAAGAATCTTTATATAGTTCTAAGAAAACAATTGAATTCAATCAAACAGCTCAAAATGTTGCAATTTATTGGAATTCAGGTAGTCAGTTAATTGCTGGAAAATACAAAGCAGATTTGTATTGTGAAGGGTTCAAAATTGGACAAACTGAATTTGAATTAAAATAGAGTAGTTACATTTATTAATATTATTATATTCGCACCGTATAAAATAAAATTCATGAAGAAGTTATTGGCCATTTTTATTATTTCTGCTAGCTTAACAGCTTGCCATTATGGAACTGAAGAAGCTCAAAAAACCTTAGATGCTAATGAGCAATACAAATCAGAAAATGCTGAATATTCAGTAAACAGAGCAAATGTTTCTGCTGCTGATGAAGCTGCACCAGCTGATACAGTTGCTGCTGCTGTTGACACAGTAACTGCAAAGTAAAATGCAGGAAATCCTGTTAAAATCAGGTTCAAAAGAAGAAATTTACAAGAGTCTTCTTCCTCAAATTGAGGCACTTGTTGCCCATGAAGTGGATACGATAGCCAATCTTGCCAACATTTGTGGTGCCCTCAAACAGGCATTCAATTGGTGGTGGATTGGCTTTTATTTTGTAAAAAATCAGGAATTGGTATTAGGTCCATTTCAAGGACCTGTTGCTTGCACACGCATTGCCTTTGGTAAAGGTGTTTGTGGAAGTGCCTGGAAAGAAAAAAGTACAATTATTGTACCCGATGTCCATTTGTTTCCGGGTCATATTGCCTGTAGCAACGCATCTTTGTCTGAAATCGTAATTCCTTGTTTCAAAAACAATGAAATTTGGGCTGTACTTGATGTTGATAGTGAATTCCTCAATACGTTTGATGAAATTGACGCAAAGTATTTAGCTGAAATCTTGAAATTCATTCCACTAGTTTAGTCTTCATCTAAATTAGGTTTGTATTTTACAATTGCTTCCTTTTTCTTTACAAAAGCAGAAGCATTATGGATTTAAAAAATAAAACTCATTTACTGGTTGTAGTAGCGGCATTAGGCTACTTCGTAGATATTTACGACCTCATTGTTTTTAATGTGGTTAAAAATGCCAGTTTACAACACCTTGGTTTTTTCGGTGATGCTTTAAAAGAACAAGAAATCAAATTGTTTAATCTCCAAATGTCTGGTATGTTATTAGGAGGGATTTTATGGGGTATTTTAGGAGATAAAAAAGGCAGAGTTTCTGTTTTATTTGGTTCTATTTTTCTTTATTCTATAGCTAATATTGCCAATGCATTTGTTACAGATATTACTCAATATGGAATCATCAGGTTTATTGCCGGAGTAGGTTTAGCAGGTGAATTAGGTGCAGGAATTACTCTTGTTGCCGAAAATATGGAAAAAGAAAAACGTGGTTATGGTACAATGATTATAGTAACATTTGGCGCATTAGGAGCAGTTGTTGCAGGTTTGGTTGGAAAAGAATTTTCATGGCAAACTACATATATCGTAGGAGGGTGTTTAGGTTTAGTTCTATTGTTATTAAGAGCAGGTGCTTATGAAAGTGGGATGTACAATAGTTTGAAAGAACATAAGCATATTAAAAAGGGAAACTTCTTCTCATTGTTTACTAGAGCTGATATGTTTTTTAAATATTTGGCTTGTATTCTTATTGGCTTACCAATTTGGTTTACTATTGGTGTTTTAGTAAATCTTTCTGCACGATTTGGTGATTATTTTGGGATGATAGAAAAGGTAAATGTAGCCGATTCAGTAATGTTCGCTTATTTAGGTTTATCTGTTGGTGATTTAATTAGTGGTTTATTAAGTCAATACCTTAAAAGTCGTAAAAAGGTGGTATTAATTTACCTTGGATTTTCATTCATCTTACTTTTGGTTTATTTAATGAATGGAAATGTTAGTATAACTTATTTTAAGTTGATGTCGTTTTTACTAGGATTTGCAACTGGTTACTGGGCATTGTTTGTTACAATTGCATCTGAACAATTTGGAACAAATATTCGATCAACAGTAACGAATACCGTTCCGAATTTTGTAAGGGGAGCAGTTGTGCCAATTACATTAAGTTTTGCAGCATTATCTAAATCAATGCCAATTGTAAATGCAGCTTTAATCGTAGGAATGGTATGTATAGTTCTGGCTTTTTTGTCAACTTTATTTATCAAAGAAAGTTTCAGCAAAGACCTCAACTACTATGAGATAGATTAAAGAATCTGAAATGATTTTAACTAATTAAATGTAAATCTCAGATTTTTATTTTAATCAAAGTAAAAAAAATTATTCTTTATTATAAACCTTCAAATTACTAATCATACAATACAAAAGGGCAATAATTGCTAGTATTGGGAAAATGATTGTCATTCTTGGGAAATATGGTTTTAATCGCACAATTCCTGGTTTAGCCAATTCAAAACTTCTATTGTATTGTTTAGCTGTTCTTACTTTTAAAAGTTGTTGTTGAAGCTCGTAACCCGATTGATAGACTTTCTGTGGGTCTAGTGGTTCTCCATAAACAAAACCACCGCCACCGTTTCTAGGAAGTACATTGGTTGTAACAACTCGTTTTAAACTATCATTATCTAAAATATCTTCAATTAAAAGTTTTTCTAAATTTTCTAATTCTTGTTTTCTAATATTAATAGTTCTGTTATAAAATTCATTTTCCTCCAGGTAATTATTTAAAATAGCATTTTGAAATGTATCAACAAGCCTTGGATTCATTAATAAAAGAGTGATTTCAATCCCAATGATGGTGTCTTTTCTGAATTCATTTTTAAAAAATGCCTTATTTGAAAGTTTAAAAAGATTTTCACAAACCTCTGCATCTAATTTGAGCTGCTTACCTAAATCTTCATAGTTATTATCTTTAATCATTGTATTTAAGTCTTCTAACATCATTATGCTAACGATATCAGTTACATTAAATGGTTTGATGATAAACTTAGTTTCAAAAATAGGAGGGATAGTAAATCGCAAAATAATAGAAAGGGTGAATGCAATACCCAAGCTAATTATAAGCTTTTTAGGGTTTAGCCAAAGTAGTCTAATAG
>JAIYDG010000659.1 GCA_027487625.1 Bacteroidota bacterium | reverse complement strand
TCTTAAAATCTAAAACAGGTGCGCCAAACCAAGGTCTTCCCATTTTAAATTGCAAAATTTCAATTACCTTTTTATTCCTTTTGTTATCAGATCCATCCCATCCCAACAAAGTATAATAGTTTAATTTTTTATTACTTGTTTTGATGATTTTATAATAAGCACATCCAAACCAATGATCAGTATCCAATTCTTTATATGCATAATTTGCTATGCTGTCACTTCTATCTATTAATGGATAAAAATTCTTAAATTCATCTTTGTTTGGCAATTTTGCTACCATTAACGGATTCATCTGAATCACCCCAAAATACCTGAACTTTTCATCATTTGTTGCTATATTCCATGTTATTACCCTAAAAAAATCATCAGGAGATTTTAAAATAATAACGTTTTTAACCGAATCAAAAGGGTAGAAGTAGGAGTTTTCAATCTTTAATGCCCTTCCTAAATTAATAATGAAATTTTTACCAGAACTAATTCTGGTTAATTCATCAAAATTAGAAACCATTTCTTTTGCTAAACCACTTAATCTGTATTCGTAGCTGATTAAACTATCAATTCTTAATGAATCCAAAGCTTGTGCTTTTATAGAAATTTGAATCAAGCATAAAAAAGAAAAAACAAACAATATTTTTTTCATATCTATCATATCACAAATAAAAGAAAAAGGCTGTATCAAAACTCAAATATTAATTTAAGTTCCGATACAGCCTTTGTTATAGTTAAATAAAATCTAAAGAAGATATAACTTCATCGAAAATATTATACTCTTTCTAAAACAATGGCAGATGCACCACCACCACCATTACAAATACCGGTAACGCCATAACGTCCGCCTTCTTTGTTAAGTATGGTTGCTAATGTTCCAACGATTCTTGCTCCTGAACTTCCAATCGGATGTCCTAAAGCTACAGCACCACCATAAACATTTACTTTTTTGTCATCTAAACCTAATAGTTTGTTGTTAACTAATCCAACTACCGAAAATGCTTCGTTTAACTCAAAAAAGTCAACATCTTTTAATTCAATTCCAGCCATTTTTAAAGCCTTTGGAATTGCTAATGCAGGTGTAGTTGTGAACCATTCAGGAGCTTGAGCAGCATCAGCAAAACCAATGATTTTTGCTAGTGGTTTCAAACCTAATTCGTTCATTTTTTCTTCACTCATTAAAACCATTGCACTCGAGCCATCATTTAATTTTGATGCATTAGCTGCAGTGATAGTTCCGTCTTTTTCAAAGGCAGGTTTAAGCGTTTTTAATTTGTCGAAATTAACTTTGGCGTACTCTTCATCAACACTAACAAGAATTGGGTCTTTGCCTCTAACAGGAACAGAAACTGGAACGATTTCATCAGCAAAAGCATTTTTAGCATATGCATTTTGTGCTCTAGTATATGATTCAATAGCAAAATTATCTTGGTCTTCACGAGTGAAATTGTACTCACGAGCACAAATTTCAGCGGCATTTCCCATATGGAAATCTTTGTAAACATCCCATAATCCATCTTTTATTAAACCATCAATAACAGTTCCATGACCTAATCTGTAACCATTACGCGCTTTGTCTAGGTAATATGGAACATTACTCATGCTTTCCATTCCACCTGCAACAACAACATCATTGATACCCATCATAATGCTCGAAGCTGCCATCATAATAGCTTTTGAACCCGATGCACAAACTTTATTAACTGTAGTTGAAGGAACAGTATTTGGAATTCCTGCACCTAACATGGCTTGAGTTGCAGGTGCTTGACCTAATCCTGCAGAAATTACATTTCCCATGTAAACCTCTTGAACCATTTCTGGTGCAATTCCGGCTTTTTCTAATGCACCTTTAATGGCAATAGATCCTAATTGGGTGGCTGAAAGTGAAGATAAAGAACCATTCATGGCTCCAATTGGAGTGCGAACGGCAGAAACGATGTAAACGCTTTTCATTTATATTGGTTTTTTATTGGCTTGATTCAAAATTATTTTGAAGCGGCAAAGCTATGATTTTATGGCAGTTTCAAAAATCAAAATTCAATTGAATTTATTCAGACTTATTCCTTTTTTTTGTTGAAAGAATCTGTTTAACCTTTATACACAATATTTTGGAACGTGCATTTGTTTATGGCGACTTGTTGTTTGAAAGCATTCTGTTTGAAGATGGTTTGCTTAAAAACCTTGAATTGCATTATGAAAGACTGATTAATTCAGCAAAATTCCTGAAAATGGATATTCCCATTAGTTTTACTTTTCCTTTTTTTGAATCCTTATTAAAAGATGAAATTCAAAAACAAGGTTTAAATCAAAAAAGTAGAATTCGGTTCACTTTGTACAGAAACTCACCAGGTTTTTATCTGCCTGATAATAATTCAGTTAATTGGGAAATTGAACTTTTTTTACTGGATTTAAATCAGCCTAAAAAAGAAAAAATAGTTGGCATTTATACCGAAACGTACAAGTCATTTCACCCGCTATCAAACATAAAATCAGGAAATGCATTGGTTTATGTAATGGCTTCAATTTTTGCTAAAGAAAAAAAGTGGGATGATGCTTTCATCTTAAATGAAGCGGGTAGGGTATGTGAAGCAAGCTCGAGTAATTTTTTCTGGGTGAAGGATGGAATCTGGTTTACACCTCCAATTTCTGAAGGTTGTGTAGAAGGAGTAAAGAGAGCTGAATTGCTCGAAAAACAAGAAATTGTTGAATTAGAATGTGAAATTGAAGACCTTGAAAATGCCGATGAAATCTATTTATGCAACGCTATTCAGGGTTTGGTGAAGGTGAAACAATTGATTTTAGATTAACGATTTTTCTCCCAAAAAAAAATCCCCCTCGTTTTTCAACGAAGGGGAATATATATTTTGTTCTTGCGAACATTGTAACCCCCTTTAACCCTCGGGGGACGAAAGGCTTAATTAAGCGTCAATTTTTGCATAACGCGCATTTGCTTCGATGAATTCTCTTCTAGGTGGAACTTCATCTCCCATTAACATACTGAAAACGTGATCAGCTTCTGCAGCCGAATCTAATGTTACACGTTTTAATGTTCTGGTTTCAGGATTCATGGTTGTTGTCCATAATTGCTCTGCATTCATTTCTCCTAAACCCTTATAACGTTGAATGTTTACTGAATCAGGATTACTGCCTTTTGCAATTCTCATTACTGCATCTTCACGTTGTGGTTCTGTCCAGCAATATTCTTCTTCCTTACCTTTTTTTACTAAGTATAAAGGTGGTTGTGCAATATAAACATATCCATTTTCGATTAATGCCTTCATGTAACGGAAGAACAATGTTAAAATCAATGTACGAATATGTGAACCATCCACGTCCGCATCCGTCATGATGATGATTTTGTGGTAACGTAATTTATCTACGTTTAAAGCTTTACTGTCTTCTGGAGTGCCAATGGTAACTCCTAAAGCAGTGAACATATTTTTGATTTCTTCGTTTTCGTAGATTTTGTATTCTAATGCTTTTTCAACATTTAAAATTTTACCTCTTAAAGGTAAAATTGCTTGTTGAGCGCGGTTTCTACCTTGTTTTGCAGTTCCACCCGCTGAATCTCCCTCAACCAAATACAATTCGCATTTTGCAGGATCTGTTTCCTGACAATCGGCTAATTTTCCAGGAAGACCGCTACCACTCATAGCACCTTTACGTTGCACCATTTCGCGTGCTTTACGTGCAGCTGCTCTAGCTGTAGCCGCCAAAACTACTTTCTGAACAATAATTCTGGCTTCTTTTGGATTTTCTTCAAGGTAATTGTTTAGCATATCACCAACACATTGGTCAACAGCACCAGCTACATCATTATTACCTAGTTTGGTTTTTGTCTGACCTTCGAATTGAGGTTCTTGTACTTTTACAGAAATTACGCCTGTTAAACCTTCTCTAAAGTCGTCACCATTGATTTCAACTTTCACATTTTTTAACAAACCTTCTTTATCTGCATAAGATTTTAAAGTTCTTGTTAAAGCTCTTCTAAAACCTGCAACGTGCGTTCCACCTTCAATTGTATTGATATTGTTTACGTATGAATGTAAATTTTCAGCATACCCAGTATTATAAGTAATTGCAACTTCAACAGGAATTCCGCCTTTTTCACCTTCAACATAAATTGGTTCAGGTAATAATTTTTCGCGGGTTCCATCTAAAAAGTTAACAAACTCTTTCAATCCACCTTCACTGTAGAATGTTTCTTCTCTAAAATTTCCATCTTCATCAGCACGATTATCTCTTAAAGTGATTTTGATACCACGGTTTAAGTAAGACAATTCGCGCATACGACCAGCAAGTGTTTCGTATTTGTATTCTAAAGTAGTGAAAATATCTCCATCAGGTTGAAAGAAAACGGTAGTACCAGTTTTATCACTTTCACCAATTTCTCTTACAGAAAATAATGGTTTACCACATGAATATTCTTGTTCAAAGATTTTTCCATCGCGGTAAACTGTAGCTCTAAGTAGGGTTGATAATGCATTTACGCAACTCACACCCACACCATGTAAACCTCCAGAAACTTTGTATGTGTCTTTATCGAATTTACCACCTGCGTGTAAAACAGTCATTACAACCTCTAATGCACTTCTGCCTTCTTTGGCATGCATTCCAGTAGGGATACCACGACCATCATCTTCAACAGAAATACCGTTGCCTTCGTGAATATTCACGATTATATTTTTGCAATAACCAGCTAATGCTTCATCAATTGAGTTGTCAACTACTTCATATACAAGGTGATGTAAACCTCTTGCGCCCACATCACCAATGTACATCGCAGGTCTTTTACGAACTGCTTCCAAGCCTTCGAGTACCGTAATATTATCGGCATCATAATTTTGTCTGTTTTCCATTCCTTCTGAACTCATTTTTAAATTCGAATTTAGGATGTAAAAATACGATGAAATGCGCGTTTTACCTAATTGTTAAGTCGCATTCGGGCACTTGTTTTTCCACAAGTTTTACCGCTTTTGTATTTGTTTCAAAAGTTTTGGAAATGAACGAGTTAAATCAACCAATAAAGCAAAAGAAATTTTATGTTTTTGGGAGATTTAGGTGGATTGATTTTAATGCTCCTGTTGTGAATTTATTGAAGTTCTTTAATTCAGTTTCTTGGTACGATTTTAAACTGGCTATTTCTTCTTCAGAAAATAAGCCACATTCGCTTATAATGGCTTGTGCTATATTGTATTGAGGCTGCATTTTTCCATCATCGATTTTAATACAAACGCCCCATTTTTTTTCGGTGAATGTCATACAAAAAATACCTTCTGCTCCTGTTTTGCCAATTACTTTTGGTGCTGTAATTTGCATCATATCGGTGCAATACCTTTTGCTGCCTGCTACCATAAATGGATATTCACTTACAGCTTGAATGATAGTTTCACAGGCTTTGTTTCTGATTTGTGTAAATCGGCTATTTCCACATAAGTTTTTGTAAGCAATGGCCTGGTTTCTTACAGGAATAGAATAAATAGGAGCAGAGCAACCATCTAAAGCGCAAACCATTTTTGATGTTGCATATTCGTAAAAATCAGCAACTGCGTTTAATATCAATACTTGTAGTGGGTGTTTTGGGTTGATATAATCTTCGGTTTCAAAACCCAATAGTTTACAAGCAGCTAACATTCCGGCATGTTTACCTGAACAATTATTGTGTTCCTGACCAGGTTTGATATTGTTTCGTAACATCTCATCAGCTTCTTTTTTTGCTGTTGGATATTGAACGCCACATCTTAAATCGCTGTAATTACAACCAATTTTTTCTAATATTTGATTCAAAACCCTAATATGTTCCTTTTCTGCGTTATGTGAACCACACATCAAGGCAATTTCTTCTAATGTAAAGCCAAATTTTTCCAAGCCACCATTTTCCAATAAAGGAATAACCTGTATCAATTTCATGGCGGAACGTGGGTAACAGATTTGTTCTACATTACCCATCGAATAAATGATTTCATTGTTTTCATTAACTATACAAATACTTCCTCTATGAAAACTTTCAAGGATTCCTCCTCTTTCAACTTCAACTAAAATTGGATTACACATAAGGCAAATATGTTGATTTGTTCAAGCTATTCAAAATGCACAGGTAGAGAGTAATTCAATTTTTTGATTAAATTCGTTTGGTATCAATTTAATACTATAATTTATGAAACAAATTATACTCGTTTTTTTATTCATTTTAATTTCTCAAATAAATTTATCAGCCCAGGATTTAATGGTGATGAGAAATGCAAAATCTGATACAATAAAAGTAAAGGTAATTTTGATAACTAGTGAGAAAATTAAATATAAAAATTGGCCTGTAGATTCAACCATGCCTTCATTTGAAGAGTTAAAATCGAGGGTAAGAAAAATTGTATTTAGTAATGGAAAAGAAATCAAGTTTTATGAGGATAATTTTACTGATCCTACAAATTATTCGAGCCAGAATAAAATGGCAATAAAAGTTTCACCTTTTTCGTGGTTACTCGGCTTTACAAGTATTTCATTCGAAAAAAGCATTAAACCCGGAACAAGTTATGAAACTTCGTTGGGAATAATTGGTGCTGGTTTTAATAATAAATATTTTGACTATCCAACTGGTGCTTTTTTAAAAGTTGGATACAAATTTATCAATAGACCCGATTACCATATGAATGGAATGCGATACATGCATATTTTAAAAGGTAGTTATATAAAGCCTGAGGTGATTGGAGTATATTATGGCAATTCCCAAAACTCAAATGAAGTGAATGTTACCGGTTTATGTGGAATGTTAAACATAGGAAAACAATGGGTTTATAATGATGCTTTTTGTGTTGATATTTTCGCTGGTTTAGGTATCGGTAAAAAAAATGTGAAAGTAAAATTTAACTCCACAAGAATTTTAGATTATGGCTTGGGATATTTACCATATGGCTTTTATGCCAATCCCGATTCAGAAGATGATGTTAATATATGCTTCACCACAGGAATAAAAATTGGCATGTTATTTGGTAAATAAATTTCGATAAAAAATATTATCATGAATTATAGAATCATTTTGACCTTAGTATTTTTACTAGTGATTTCAACATCTCTTCAAGCACAAGATAAAATGGTGCTAAGAGGAAAAAAAGATACAACTTTTATTAAAGTTATTGAAGTTGGTACCGATGAAATCAAATACAAACAATGGCCCATCGATGAAAGTATGCCATTGTTCTCTGAATCAAGAGATCGTATTTCAGTTATTGTTTTTCAAAATGGAAATGTGATGAAGTTTTCGGATAATGAATTTAATAATAAAGCCAATTATTCCGACCAAAATACAATGAATATCAAAATAGACCCATTTTCTATTCTTACTAATTCAACTTCAGTTGCTTTTGAAAAGAGTATTAAACCGGGTCAGAGTTATGAAATTGGATTGGGTATTGTTGGATTAGGGGCCAATTCAAATTATAATTATGAGAGTGCATCAGGTGCATTTCTTAGGGTGGGATATAAGTTTATCAATACTCCTGATTATTATATGAAAGGAATGAGATATACCCATTTATTAAAAGGTAGTTATGTTCGACCAGAAATTGTTTTGTTAGCACATAATATTACAAGTACATACACTGATTATACTTATAATCCTATAACTGGAATTTATACAAACAATGAATATAAAAACTCTCATAGGGTTTCTGGATTTTCATTTATGCTAAATTTTGGAAAACAATGGATTTTCTCTGATGTGTTTAGTGTTGATGCTTTTGCTGGAATTGGAATTGGAAAAAAAGAAGCTAAGTTAACATCAGGTTCAACTGGAACTTATTATTATGGGCCAAACGTTCCGTTTTTTGGATTTAGTACCTACAATGAAAATGCAGTTAATTTAACGTTTCAAGCAGGACTAAAAGTTGGTTATTTGTTTGGTAAAAAGAAATAATTAATACTGAATCTTACCTTTTCCTTCTCTTATTAAAACCGGTTCTTCTTCTAAACAATCTATAACTGTTGATGGAATATTGTCTCCAATTCCTCCTTCAATTACGGCATCTACCAAATTTTCAAACTTCTCGTGAATTTCTTCGGGGTCAGTTAAATACTCTATAATTTCATCATCGGAATGAATAGTGCTTACAACCAAAGGAATTCCTAATTCGCTTACAAGAGTTTGTGCAATAATATTATCTGGTACACGAATTCCTATTGTTTTTTTATTACCCGAAAAATACTTAGTTACGTTTTTATTGGCATTTAAAATGAAAGTAAATGGTCCCGGAAGGTTATTCTTCATCAACCTGAATACATTTTTATCGATTACAGCAGTATAATCTGAAATATGTGAAAGGTCTGAACACAACAAAGAGAAATTTACTTTTTCAGGTTTCTTGCCCAATATCCGGCACATCTTCTCAATTCCTTTTTTAGAATCAAGTCGGCATGCCATGGCATAAATAGTATCTGTGGGTATAATAATTAGGCCGTCCCGATTTAGGATTTCAACCACTTTTTTGAGGTCTCTAGGGTTTGGATTCTTCGGATGCAGACTGATAATCATACTACAAAGGTATAAAAAAAGAGGCAAGTACTAAGTACCTGCCTCTTTCCAAAAATTATGATTATTATTAGATAGTTCCTGTAACGGCTTTTTGAACCAAATCAGCAGCTTCTTTTAATACTATTGCAGAGTAAACTTTTAATCCTGATTCATCAATCAGTTTTTTAGCAGCTTCTGCATTGGTTCCTTGTAATCTTACGATAATTGGAACAGGAATATCTCCAATTGAATTATAAGCATCAACTACTCCTTGAGCAACACGGTCGCAACGAACGATACCACCAAAAATGTTGATTAAAATAGCTTTTACATTAGGGTCTTTTAAGATGATTCTGAAACCAGCTTCAACAGTTTTAGCATTTGCAGAACCACCAACATCTAAGAAGTTTGCAGGTTCACCACCTGAAAGTTTAATGATATCCATGGTGGCCATTGCAAGTCCAGCACCGTTTACCATACAACCTACGTTTCCATCTAATTTAACATAGTTTAAGTTAAACTCTTTTGCTTCAACTTCGGTTGGATCTTCTTCTGTATCATCACGCATAGCTTCGTAATCAGCATGACGGTATAAAGCACTGTCATCAATATTTACTTTTCCATCAACTGCAATAATTTTATCATCAGCAGTTTTTAAAACTGGATTGATTTCAAACATAGCAGCATCCGAATTATCGTAAGCTTTGTATAAAGCAGAAACAAATTTTACCATTTGTTTGAAAGCTTCACCTTCACAACCTAAGTTGAAAGCAATTTTTCTAGCTTGAAATCCTTGTAAACCAACTTTAGGATCTACAGTTTCTTTGAAAATTAAATGTGGAGTTGTTTCAGCAACGTGCTCAATATCCATTCCACCTTCAGTAGAATAAACAATGATGTTTTTGCTTTGAGAACGATCCAACATTACACTCATGTAAAACTC
>JAIYDG010000133.1 GCA_027487625.1 Bacteroidota bacterium | reverse complement strand
GTAATTGATAGAGGAACCCAGGTGCCATCTTTTCTTTTTCTGTTTAATTCAAATGTTTCACTAATTTTTGTTGAAGAACCAAGTTTAGAAATAAATTCAATTTCAGCATTAATATTGTCTGCAGGAATTAATTCATAAATAGTTTTAAACTCTGCCTCTTTAACTGAATATCCATAAATTTTCTCAGCACCACTATTCCATGAAGTAATTAAACCGTCTGCATTTAAAGAAATAATTGAATCTTCAGTAGAATCAACCAGAAATCCTACAAACTGATTGCGCTCTCTTAATTTTTTCTTGCTGGTAATGTCATAACGAATTGCATAAAACTGATGAATTTCTCCAAACTCGTTTTTCAAAGGAATAATGGTTGTTTCAAGCCAAATAGTATTTTTATTTTTAGCGATATTTTTAACTTCACCTGTCCAAATTTTACCTGACAAAACAGTATTCCATAATTCCTCCCAAAAGTGTTTGTGATGGTGTTTAGAATTTAAAATTTGATGAGTAAACCCAATTATTTCATTTCTTTCATACCCAAAGTATTTAATAAAATTCTCATTTACATCAAGCACAATTCCCGAAATATCAGTTATTGAAACAATTGCTGATTTGTCTAAAGCAATTTTATATTCTGTTAATTGTTTATTGGAACTAAGTAATGAGTGTTTAAACTCTTCTTTACTTTTACTCTCATAAATTGAACTAATGGCAAAACTTAAATTTCGCATGATTCTTTCTAGAATCTCAACTTCATGCTCATCAAAGGCATTTTCAATAGAAGAGTAAATGCCAACTATTGCATTTTTATTATCATCTAACTTTAGATTTAATGCTATAGATGATTTAATTCCAAACTGAGATGCTCTTTCTTTCCAAATTGAATAATCAGGATTTGAAAGAATATTATTTATTACACTTGTTCTATTTGTTAAAATTGATTGAGCTGTTGGACCCTTTAAAACATTATTATCAGAGAAATCAATGCTTAAGGTATCAGCATATTCAGAATCACCCCAAACAAATTGAGGAATCAAAACTAATTTAAGTAAATCATTTTGTTGAAACCAGGTAAACCAAGCCAACTTATATTTTAACTTTTCAAGAATGAGATTAAAAACTTCATTTAAAAGTTTCATTTCATCCTTTTCTCTTAAAATAATATCATTTACTTCATTTAAAAGCTGAAGTTCAGAGTTAATTTTAGAAAGATTCCATTTGTTAGCAGTATTAAGTTGCTCTGATGCAGAATAGCGCAAATTCAAAGAAACATTTTCTGCAATCCTCTCTAAAATTTGAATTTCATGAAAATCGAATGGTTTATCGTAAATCGAACAAATATTTAAAATTCCAAACCCTAAGGAACCAAAATTTACCGGAATAAAAATTGCATTTGATATGCCTGCTTTTTTGAGAATTATACTATTGTTTGAAATATTAGGAAAATCATTTTTATAATTTTCGTGTAATGGAATTTTAACTTTTAATGATTCTACAAATGGATCGAATGCCTGATTAAAATGCTTAAAATCTAAATTTAAATCATCAATTAATTTCGAAAGTCCTGCTTTACTTAATGGCTTTATTTGGGTAAATTCTCCATCCTCCTGAGAAAGTAGTCCGAACCAAGCTAAGTGGTATTTTCCCTCATCAATAATGGTATTGCAAACCAGATCTAGCAAGTCAGTTCCATCAATACCAGTTCTAAGTAAATCGTTTATCCTATTAAGTAGATTTAATTCTTTGTTTGCTTTGATTAATTTTTGTTCTGTTATGGAAAGATCTTTACCAATACAAACCAAACTTTTGTTACGAATAGACCAATAAGCAGACCAAAGTATAAACAAACTCTGACCGTTCTTTTTTAAAAAATTTCCTTCAAAATTTACTACAACACCATTTCCTCTTGAAATTGCAACTTCAATTTCCTTTAATTTATATTCTTCTAAATCAACAAAATCTTTAAATTTCTTACCTATAATTTCATCTAAATCAAAACCTGTTAAACTGCAGGTTGCAAGGTTAACTTTGCTACAAAAGCCATCTGCACTAACCTCAATCAGCATATTTTCATTGGAATCTTGATTGTTACTAGGAGAGTGTTTTTCGTTTGCCATATTAGATTTATATAAGATAGTAAATCTCTAATCAAATTTAGTTTTTAATAAAATTACTTTCATGTAGTTTTTAGCTGTTTTGTATCATTTAATCTTTAAATATTTTTAGTATAAAAAGATTAATTTTCTTTTGTAATACTTCCGGAAATAATGTTTTATCTTGAAAACCGGATAGCCTTAAATTAAATCGCCGACTATGAACGCAACTGATTATTTCGAAAATTATGCAATAAAACGAACCATTTTACCAATAAGCATTTACTTGGTTCTAACATTTTTAATCTTTTTTATTGGTAGTCAAATTACTGATGGAGCCCAAAATTACTTGAATCAATCGCAATTAAATCTGGTTGACTCTTTCAAAATTGCGGTTTATATCATGCTTAGTTCTATTTGGCTATTTATTATAATTTTTAATAAAAACCTTTTAGAGGTATCAGCATTACAACAATTTACAGGAATTTTTAAAACTTCACCTTATCCAGTAATGATTATTCGGGTAAAAGACCAATCCATTTTAACAAGCAGTACTAGTTTGGCTAGAATGTTGGATTATGGAAATAAGGAGATTCTAAACCTTAGTTTACATGATATCGTTTCAGAAAAATCAATTAAAGATTTAGAGTCGAAAAAAAATTCAGAGTTAACCCACGACCAATATTTAAACGAGATACATTTTATTGGAAAGGATAGAAATGCGATTAAATGTGAAGCAAGTCTTTATCCGTTTGAATTATCCGGAAGAGAGTACTTAATTATTCGCTGCAAATCTAATGAAGACAAGCACTCCGAGGGAATGCAAGCTTTTCATTTTTAGTTCTTTTTAGTTTCCGTTGAACTCAGATATAGTATGGAATTCTATATCTGGAAAATCTTGTTTTGCATAGGTAACATTCCATTCTGATTCTGCAAAAAATACTGGATTTCCTTCTTTGTCTGATGCAATAGCATGAGCCTTACGAATCATAAATTGCTCCAACATTTTTTTGTCCTTACAAGTAATCCAAAATGCCTTATAAAACTTTAAAGGCATAAACGAACATTTTGCACCATATTCATGCTCCAATCTAAACTGAATAACCTCAAATTGAAGATCACCAACAGTTCCAATTATTTTTCGATGTCCAGGTTCTTGAATGAACAATTGAGCCACACCTTCTTCACTTAATTGACTAATTCCTTTTTCAAGTTGTTTTGTTTTTAGTGGATCACGATTTTCTAATTCCTTGAAAATTTCCGGAGAGAAACTTGGAATTCCTTTAAACTGTAATTTTTCTCCTTCGGTTAATGTATCACCAATTTTGAAGTTACCACTATCGTATAAACCAATAACATCACCCGGATAAGCTTCTGAAGTAAGAATTTTTTCATTGGCCATAAAGGTTGTAGGATTGGCAAATTTTAGTTTTTTACCACTTCTGGTATGATAATAAAATTTGTTACGTTCAAATTTTCCGGAACAAATACGCATAAAAGCAATTCTATCCCTGTGATTTGGATCTAAGTTCGCGTGAATCTTAAAAACGAATCCGGTTAATGCCTCTTCATTTGCCAAAACTGGTCTTTCAATAGCTTGTCGACTCATAGGACTTGGAGCAATTTCCAAGAATGTTTCAAGAAGTTCTTGAACACCAAAATTATTGATGGCACTGCCAAAAAATACAGGAGCCAATAAACCACTTTGGTACAAATCAATGTCAAAAGGCTCATAAATTCCTTCAATTAATTCGGCATCTTCTCTTAACTTCTTAGCATCTTTTTCACTCACATGTTGTGTTAATTGCTCTGAATTTAAATCAGTGATATTAATTACAACATCGGCCAATTGAGTTTTATTGGTTTCAAAAAGATTGAGTTCTTTTTTGTATAAATTATAAACGCCTTTAAAATTCGAACCTTGGTTAATTGGCCATGATAAAGGTCTGGTTGAAATATTTAACTTTTCTTCTAATTCTTCCAACAAATCAAAAGCATCTTTACCCTCACGGTCCATTTTATTAATGAAAATAATTACAGGCGTATTTCTCATCCTGCATACTTCCATTAGTTTCTGGGTTTGCTCCTCAACCCCCTTAACACTATCAACAACTAGAATAACACTATCAACAGCAGTAAGAGTTCTGTAAGTATCTTCAGCAAAATCTTTGTGGCCGGGAGTATCTAAAATATTAACTCTTTTATCATTGTATTCAAAAGCCATTACCGAAGTAGCAACCGAAATTCCACGTTGTTTTTCAATTTCCATGAAATCGGAAGTGGAAGTTTTTTTGATTTTATTACTTTTTACAGCACCTGCAACCTGAATAGCACCGCCAAAAAGGAGGAATTTTTCTGTTAATGTTGTTTTACCAGCATCCGGATGGGAAATAATGGCAAAGGTTTTTCTTTTTGAAATTTCTTCTATTAAGCTCATGTAATTGTCTTGAATCTCTTTAAGTTATGAAAAAAGCGATTCTGTTATTTCCCGCAAAAATATTCCATCTTTTGGGTATAAAAAATTTAGTTTGAGTTTAGCATGTTTCAACAATATAAAATCAACTCATTAATCTATATTAAAACCCTATTCACCTAAATAAAAAACCTTTAAGTCTTTTAAACCTTTAGTTTGTAGCTTCATCTAATATTGAATGTTTTTAAACCGAGCCCTTTTTCTGTATTTCTTGTTGATTTTACTTGTAAGTTCATTTCAATCAAATGCTCAAACTCAAGACAAAGACATTGTTGATGTGTTTCAAGAGCTAAAAATCATCAAAGAAAAAAAACAAAAGGATACACTTAGCAACCACCATTTTTCAATAGTTCCAGCCGCAGGTTATACTTTACAAACTGGCTTTGCCATTTTACTTGCAAGTAATTTTACCTTTACAATTGATAAAAGTGAGAATTCAAAAACATCAACAATTTTAAGCAGTATTGCTTATACCCAAAAAAATCAAATCATATTTCCAATCATGGCCAATATTTGGACAAAAGGAAATAAATACAATATAATTTCTGATAATAAATTCTTGGATTATCCTTCAGAAACATATGGAATTGGGCCCAAAGCGATTAATTCAACATCTTATAGAATTGATTATATCTACTTAAGATTACATGAAACTGTTTTAAGAAAAATAGCCAAAAATACTTATGCAGGTCTTGGCATTTATTACGATAACTTTTGGAATATAAAGGAAATTGATGCCCCACTTGGAATACTATCAAACATAAGTAGATATGGTAAAGAATCTAGAGAAGAAACATTGGGTTGGATTGGTCAATTTTTATTCGACAACAGAAAAAATCCTATTAATGCAGAAAAAGGACTTTATGCTTCTTTAATTTTTAGAAACAATCCTAAAAGTTTAGGCAATAAAACATCTTGGAATTCATGTGTAATTGAGATAAAAAAGTACATTCCATTTCCAGCAAAAAGTAAAAACACGCTTGCATTATGGAGTTATAATTGGTTAACTTTTGGAGGAAGAGTCCCTTATTTATTGCTACCTAGCACCGGTTGGGATGATTTTTTTAATACAGGAAGAGGATATATACAAGGACGTTTTAAAGGAGGAAATATGGGTTATTTTGAAGCAGAATACCGATATAGAATCATGAGAAATGGACTAATTGGAGGAACAGTTTTTGGTAATGTACAATCGTTTAAGCGCGATATAAAAAGCCATTCCGAGCAATTAATACCCGGATATGGTTTGGGATTACGCATAAAAATGAACAAAACCTCATCAACCAATTTGAGTATTGATTATGGCTTTGGGATTAATGGTTCAAGAGGATTCTTTGTTAATCTAGGTGAAGTTTTTTAATACTTTGGGCCTGCTGAAATTCTTTATTAGGACTTATTATCAATCAATCGGACTGTTTTTTATAATTTAAATGTAGGTTTTAAGAACAATTGCTTAAAAATCCTTGCATCAAGTAAAATTAGTTTTCAAATTATATAAAGACAGAAACAGGACCTACTTACAATACCAAAAATCCAAACTTCCAAAGTAGGCCAAAAACGATTAGAGCTAAAACAAGTAGAATTACAAAGCTTGTTAAAAACGGTCTCTTCTTTTTAGAAAAAGGATCATTCATATTCACCTTAGAATTTTGTGGTAACTCAGCTAATTGTGTTAAAGCCTTACCAAATGGAATATTTACTATTGCTCTTGCATTAATTGCCCAACCATTTGCGTCTAAAATTGGAGCCAAGTTTCTAGTACGTAATTTTAAGTAAGCAATAATCATTGATGGAGTTGAAATTAGCAATAAAATTCCGGCTACAGCTAAAGGCATTTGCCACCACAATAATGAAATAAAAGCAGAAACAACTGATGCCAAAGCCGCCCCAATTGCACCTAATGCCAGCGCAATTGCAGCAAAAATTCCAACATATTTTCCAACATCAACAGGATCAGGTGGGGCAAGAGGTGAAGATGGATTTAATGAACTTAAGTTGTTTGCCGAACTATCTACAGAATCAACTAATGAAGCATTAGCCTTACTTTCTTGAGAACTTGCCATTTTATTAATTTGTTTATTAATAAATCTATAAGTCTTTCTGTAGGGAGAAAAAAATGCTTGTCGAATGCTAATTGGATTTTCAATAATTTTAATAATAGTTGCATCCCAGTCTAAACCCTTTCTATCATAAAAAACGGCATTTCTACCAACAATTAAATTATTAATATCACCACTAGTTACGGCAACAAGTATTATCATCCTTTCACTTCCAACCTTTGATTTGCACTCACAATAAGTTAAATACATCCAACTAGAGTCTACCATATCTTGATGGCGAGAAATATCATTTACTTTGATACACAAATCACAACTTCGTCCGTCGATATATAAAGTTCCAGCTTGAAAAATCGCCTTCGCACCAGGAGTATAAAAGTCAAAAAATGTAACAAAATTCTTCAACAAGGTAAACAAATCACGCCTGTATCTAAGCAATTGATCTACTTGAATCATACTATTGGCTTCGTCTTCCAGTTCTTTATCAAGCTGAAGTAATTCTTCTAATTTTAGCTTCCCATCTGAATTTAGAATTTCTTGAATTCTATCTATACCAAGACCTTCAACTTCTGCACCAACTTTATTGTTTTTCCAATTTAAATAAGGCTCAAATTTCTCTTTAATAATTTGCCAATCTTGCTCTGTAAGCGATTCTTTATCAGCTAAAACCAATTTTGCAAATTCCAGCCAAATATTCTCCCAAGCTGGATTAATTCCCTTTTTAATTACTAATTCTTTATTTGCTGAAATATAAGACAATGGATAAGCAGCAATTTCGCTCATACATGAGGATAAATCTTTATCATTGATTTGTTGAATTCGTTCTATTAATGCATTTAAAACATTGGTAGCCTCTGGGTGAAATGCTGCCATTTTACATCTTAAAAAATAATCATCAATTTTTGCATCCAAAGCCTGAAAAAGCAAACTAGCTGCATCAGTATTTTCAGCAAATGGGAATAAAATATCCCGGTTTTCACTTGCAAGTTTTTGCCAGTTAAAATAAGACTCACAAGCCGCAAAAAATTGTATTATTAAATTTTCAGTTATTCCTGCCGAACCACTTCTGTCTTCTATCGAACCAAAACATAACATAATCTCTTCAATCAGTTTAGTAATGTTAGAGTCGTTGCTTGAAGAAGTAGTTATTATTCCATCTCCATTAAAAGCCGTTCCTGCAAAAATTCTTTTGAAATCAGATGTATCTTCTGTGCTTATTGATTTAGATTCTGGCTTACCTAAATTCTTTAATATAATTCCAGCACAAGTAAGTAAATATTTACCTTCTTCAGTTTGGTCGTTTATTTCAGAAAGTTCTAATGAATCGCCCTTCTGTAAAATAATATCTGGGTTCTTTAATCTTTCAAGAATCCATTTTACTGCTTTTAAAATCTCGGGAATTCTAATTTGACCATCATTGTCCGTATCAATCAACTCCAAAGTTCTTGGATCGATTTCCAAACCGTAAACTGGGCAACTTAATGCAGTCCACAATTTTTGGTCTAATTGATCTAAATGTTTTAAATCTAAAGCAGATTCTAAATTTACTCTTTTAACTCCGCCAACACTTGAAAAACTCCAGATATGTTTATTCGCAACCATTATAAAAACTAATAATTTTTGTTCCTAAAATATAATAATTTTTCAAATCAGCAGCTAATCTTATTTGGTTTGATGTTCTTTTTGTTTGCATTGACAGTAAAAACAATTGAATGATTAAAAAATGTAATGCCTAAATTGCACATCCATCAACAATAAAAAGAAAATTGACATTCAATCCTCTAGAAACCGGCTTACCTGTTTGTGAAATTATACCGGATATAAAAAAACACTTACAAAACGAAAATACTCTAATAGTAAATGCAGCACCCGGCGCAGGCAAAAGTACTTTAGTCCCTCTTTGTTTAATTGAAGAAAATTGGCTTCAAGGTAAAAAAATCCTGATGTTAGAACCTCGTCGGTTAGCAGCAAGGTCAATAGCTTATCGAATGTCGGAACTTTGGGGAGAAGAAGTTGGCGAAACCATTGGTTATAGAATAAGGTTTGAAAACCGAATTGGTAAGAATACTAGAATTGAAGTTGTTACTGAAGGTATATTAACTAGAATGTTGCAACATGACAATGCCTTAGAAGATGTTGGTTTAGTAATTTTTGATGAATTTCATGAGCGTAGTATTCATGCAGATTTAGCATTGGCTTTGTGCCGAGAATCTCAACAAGTATTAAGACCCGATTTAAAAATAATGATTATGTCGGCAACGCTTAACATGCCACATTTAACATCATTATTAAAAGCCCCAGCAGTAAAAAGTGAAGGTAGGGTTTTTCCTGTTGATGTGTTTTATGTTGGTGGACAAGATGAATTTTTATTATCTGAAACTTGTTCAAGAGTTATATTAAATTCTTTGAAGCAAGATGAAGGCGATATTCTGGTATTTCTTCCTGGTGAGGGTGATATTAGAAAATGTGCTGAAATTCTAAAAAAGGAAACCACAGGAATTGCCATTCATCCTTTATACGGAAAGCTTCCTCAAAATGAACAATATGCTGCCATTATGCCCAATAAGGGTGGTAGAAGAAAAGTAGTTTTAGCAACATCAATTGCAGAAACAAGTTTAACAATTGAAGGTATAAAAGTTGTTATTGATAGTGGATTAGGAAAAATACAAAGATTCGATCCAAAATCAGGATTATCGAGGTTAGAAACTGTGCAGATTTCGAAAGATTCTGCTGAGCAAAGAGCTGGAAGAGCTGGTAGATTAAGTGCCGGAGTTTGTTATAGAATGTGGACGAAAGCTACAAATGAAAGATTAGCTGAACATAGAATTCCTGAAATTGCAGAGGCAGATTTAGCTTCATTGGTTTTGGAATTAGCACGATGGGGAATTTCAAATCCTAACCAACTTACATGGTTAAGTCCACCGCCTAAAGCACATTTGGCTCAAGCATTTGAAACTCTTCATTTACTGAATGCACTTGAAGATGGAAAAATAACTGAACATGGAAAACAAATTCACGATTTAGCTTGCCATCCTCGATTAGCACATATGCTCATTTTAGCAAAAGAAATGAATGCGATTCCACTTGCTTGTGATATTGCTGCTGTTCTTGAAGAAAGAGATCCATTGCCAAGAGAAGCAGGAATTGATATTAATTTAAGAATTGAAGCATTAAGAAGAAGTAGAGGTGAAAATACAATTGGTAAAGGCTTCAAAAGAATAGAAAAATTATCTGAATCATATCGAAAACTTTTAGATGTAAAAGTAGATAACACGCCGTTTGATTGTTTTGAAACTGGTTTACTATTATCTTATGCTTATCCTGAAAGAATAGCATCTGCTAGGCCTGGTAACAACGCACAATTTCAGTTATCAAATGGAAAATATGCAGCAGCCGGTCATCGCGACGATCTTGCTAATGAAGCTTGGTTAGCTATTGCACACATGGATACAAGAGATGGATTAGGGAAAATTTTCATGGCATCTCCACTTAATCCTAGAGATTTAATGCCAATGGTAAAAGAAAAAGAAATTATTACTTGGGATACACGCAAAGGCGGATTAATTGCAAGTAAAGAACTAAGAATTGGCAATATAGTTCTGCAATCAAAACCACTTCCAGCTCCAGATGAAAAGCATTTACTTAAAGCTATTTCAAATGCACTAAAAACAGAAGGCGAATCATTATTAAATATTGATGAAAGTATGATTCAATTACAAAATAGAATCATATGCTTAAAGAAATGGAACCCTGATGAAAACTGGCCGGAAGTTGATACTCAAACATTATTGTGGAACAATGAAGATTGGCTTAGTCCATTTTTAAATGGAGTTAAAAAACCCGAAGAACTGAAGAAAATAAATCTGTCGGAAGCATTATTATCATCATTGGAATGGGAACAACAAGAAGAACTTAAAAAATTAGCTCCTGCTAAAATTGAAGTTCCAAGTGGCTCCTCAATAAAAATTGAATACCTTCCAAATGGGGAACAACCTATTTTATCTGTGCGATTGCAAGAATTATTTGGTTTGGCAGATACCCCAAGAATAAATCGTAACAAAATTGGAATGGTGATTCATTTATTATCACCAGGATTTAAACCGGTCCAAGTTACTTCCGACTTAAACAGCTTTTGGAATAATACTTACCATGAAGTAAAAAAAGAACTAAAAAGAAGGTACCCAAGACATAGTTGGCCAGATGACCCTTGGAATGCAGCTCCTGTGGCAAAAGGTCGTCCTAAAACAAATTGATTTTAATTTTGTTTTTACATTTTTTAAAAAAATGGGACTTAATTCATTTAATGAAGCATTTTTGTATAAAAGTGTTAGAGAATGAATAAAACAATGCAAGTATTTAGATTAGTCTGGTTAAAACATGATTTACCGGCCGGTCTTTCTGTATTTCTGGTAGCCTTGCCATTGTGTTTAGGAATCGCATTAGCCTCTGGAGCTCCTTTGGTGGCGGGTTTAATATCAGGAATTATTGGGGGAATAATTGTTTCGTTAATCAGTGGTTCAGCTCTTGGAGTATCAGGGCCCGCAGCCGGACTCTCCACATTGGTTGCAGCGGCAATAATATCATTAGGAGACTATCAAACATTCTTATTATCCGTTGTAATTGCAGGTGGATTCCAATTGGTATTGGGACTTTTGAAAATGGGTGGAATAGCTAACTATTTTCCATCATCCGTTATAAAAGGAATGCTTGCTGCCATTGGAATTATTCTTATCTCTAAGCAAGTTCCAATTGCACTCGGGTATGGAGAACCCGACTTCTGGACAGATGGCTTCTTAAACCTTTTTACTGCCGATAGTATCCACGAACACTTTAAAGATATTGGTTCTCAGGTTTCTGAAGGTTCTGCATTACTTTCAGTTTTATCAATAATTATTTTAGTTTTATTACAAAAGCCATTTGCTAAAAAAATTAAAGTAATTCCTGCCCCACTAATAGTAGTTCTATTTGGTTTGGGTTTTAATTACTTACTTTCAATTGAAGCCAATGCCTTTTCTTTAGGTAGTCACCAAATGGTTAATATTCCAAATGACATCTTTTCAAATATTAGTTTCCCTGATTTCTCTAAGATTTTTTCGAATGTCAATATTTGGAAAAATGGATTAGTTATTGGTTTATTAGCCACATTAGAAACATTATTATGCGTAGAAGCGGTTGATAAATTAGATAAACACAATAGAATTACTCCGGTGAACAGAGAACTTAATGCTTAGGGAATTGGAAATATGGCTTGTGGTTTATTTGGTGGAATACCTATAACGGCCGTAGTAGTTAGAGGTGCAGCCAATGTTGATGCGGGTGGTAAAACTAAACTCTCTGCATTTACACATGGCGTATTTCTTCTTTTGGCTGTTTTGTTTATTCCTTTTTTGTTGAACAAAATACCCTATGCCTCACTAGCAGCAATATTATTAATGACAGGTTATAATTTGGCAAAACCAAAACTATTTAAAAGTATGCTTCATTTAGGTATGAAGCAGTTTTTGCCTTTTATAATAACAATCATTGTTATCCTATCTACCGACTTATTAATTGGAGTTACAATTGGTTTATTGATTTCAATTTATTTTATCATTCAGAATAATTTTAAAGCCGAATATAAAATCATAACTACAAAAAAATCGAACACAGATCATCATCTAATAAAGCTGAATTCCAATGTTTCATTTTTAAACAAGGTAAAACTCAGAAAATCACTTGATGAAATTCAAGAGTATAACATATTAACCATCGATGGCAATGAATGTAATTTTATTGATTATGATATTCTTGAAATCATAAGTGAATTTGAGGAAAAAGCGAAAGACAGACATATAGAAGTAATTCTAAATGGTATTGAAAAAGTTAGTGTAAGTTCATTTCATTAAGAAAAAACTGGACGAATTTTCTACAAAAAAATCAAAATTGTTGCTAAAAAATCAAAAATTGACTCGAAAAAAGTCACTTTGAGCAATCACTTATCTATTTGTTTTAAAGATATTTACATAGTTCTGTAGTAGTGATGTAGTAGCTTTGAAATGTCTAAAAAGTGAAGGTGAAAGTATTGAAGGGGTTCAAAAAACACTATCAGCTAAAATATAGTTTAGATTTACGACACTAAATCAAATAGCTGATGAATTTTTTTACTAAACTTTTCTTATTTGCTCTTTTACTTTTGGGAACAGAAGTTGCTAGAGCTCAGAGTAATGTTACTTTTAAAGTAGACATGACTCAGTATACTGGTCTTAATGATACAGTATACGTTAATGGCACCTGGAATAACTGGTGTGGAAGATGTAATCCTCTTGTAAAACAAGGGAATACAAATATCTGGGAAGGAACATTTTTAGTTCCTGCAGGCGCACAAGAATACAAATTCACTATTGGTGGATGGAATGCACAGGAAAACTTTAATAGTGGTGCACCTTGTACAGTAACAAACGGAGCTTTTACTAACCGTTCTATTAATGTTACAGGAAATACAATTCTTCCTGCGGTTTGTTGGAATTCTTGTACTGCTTGTACAACTGTAAATCCAGTTGTGATGGATTTACCTGTAACTTTCGATAGTTCAACTGTAAATTACGTTTTAAGTGATTTCGGAAATAACTCAAGTGTGATTGGAAATGACCCAACAAATGCAATGAATAAAGTTGCTATTACAACTAAAACTAATACGGCTGAATCATGGTCTGGTACTACTTATGGTGCACAAGGATTTCCAACTGCTATTCCTTTTGCTCAAAATGCTACTAAAATGACTTTACGCGTTTATTCTCCTGATAGTGGAATTGCTGTAAGATTAAAAATTGAAAATGCAACAGATGGAAGTAAATCTTGTGAAACAGAAGCCCGCACTACTAAAGCAAATTCATGGGAAACTTTAGAATTTAATTTTGCAAATCATGCTGCTAATACTCAAGCATTAAACCTTACAACCGTTTTCAAAAAAGTTTCTGTTTTCTTTAATTTTGGTGTTACCGGTGCTACTGCAGGAACAAAAGTTTATTACCATGATGATTTAAGATTCGTTCCAGGTTCAGGACCTATTATGAAAACTGTTAAGTTACCTATCGATTTCCAAGCTAATGATGTTGATTATACAGTTACAGATTTTGGTGGAAATGCCTCAACTATGATGCTTGAGCCAGGACATAATACCAATAAAGTAATGAGCACAGTAAAAGGTTTAGCTGGAGAAACATGGGCTGGAACAACTATGAGTACAGGTTCTGGTATGGCTGAGGCATTACCATTCTCTGCTGGTAAAGCTAAAATAAAAATAAAAGTATTCTCTCCAGATAGTGGAATTGTAGTGCGTTTAAAAGCTGAAGTTGTTGGAGACGCTACAAAAAGTGTAGAAACAGATACGAGAACAACAAAAGCAAATGCTTGGGAAGACATGGAATTCAATTTCGAAAACCAAGCTTTAAATACAGCCCCAATTAATTATACTTATTCTTACAAAATGCTTTCTGTATTCTTCAACTTTGGAGTTACAGGAGCAACTGCTGGAGTAAAAACTTATATGTGGGATGATGTTAGAGTAGCTGGTGATTCTACACCTCCACCTCCACCGCCTGCTAAAGTAAGATTAGCATTTACTGTAGATGCAAGAGCATTAACATTAGCTCCAACTGATACATTAACTTTAAACGGAACTTTTAATAACTGGTGTGGAGAATGTATTAAAATGAGAAATGTACCGGGCACAAAAATCTGGACTGTAAATGTAGAATTGGATTCAATGAAAGAAATTGAATACAAATTCACCGTTGGAAATTGGTCAAAACAAGAAATGTTAAATCCAAACTTAACTTGTACCAAAACTACTGGTAGCTTTACTAACCGTGTATTTGTAACAGGTAAAAGAAATGATTCTCTTCCAATGGTTTGTTGGGAAAGTTGTTCAGCTTGTCCAGAAGTACCGCGTCCTAAAACAAAAGTAACTTTCAGAGTAAACATGAAAGATTACACTGGTGATATCAGCAAAGGAATTACATTAAACGGATCATTCAATGGATGGTGCGGCGAATGTACACCAATGGCTAATGTTGGTGGAACTATTTACAGTGCAACATTAGACTTAGATACAGGTGTTTATGACTTCAAATTCACTATTGGAAATTGGGTAGCACAAGAAGAATTTACAGCTGGCGCGCCTTGTACTAGAACAAAAGATGGTTTTACTAACCGTACATTTAATGTTTTAGATACAAATGCAATGTTAATTGGAACCTATTGCTATAATACTTGCTCAAAATGTGATGCGAATAGCTTAAGCGAACAATTATTAAACAACTTAAAAGTATATCCAAATCCTGCAAGCGATGTGTTGTACTTGGATTTTGGAATGTCGAATAAACTTGCTTCAAAAATTACTATTTATAACACTATTGGTGAAGAATTGATCGATGAGAGTAGATCAAATTCAACTACTGGTACTATGAATATCGATATCAAATCTTTGAAACAAGGTATTTACCTGCTGAAAATAGAGATGGAAAACTCTGTTAAAATGGTAAAATTCCAGGTTAACTAATCTGGGAAATTGGTGGAAGGAGGCCGGGCATTGCCCGGCCTTTCTTTTTTTAGAGACCTATAGTTTTGATAAATATTCTGTTAAATTAATTCCATTTTCAAGGTTCATTTTCTTCCTTAATCGATATCGGCTAATCTCAACTCCCCTAACAGAAATATTCAATATTGAAGCAATTTCTTTTGTAGATAAATTCATGCGTAAATAGGCACACATCTTTATATCATTCGCAGTTAAAATAGGAAACTTCTCTTTTAAAATCTGAGTAAACCTATCATGTATATTGTTAAAATAAATCTCAAATTTCTCCCAATCTTTATCAATTAAGGTATCCTTTTCAATATTCTTAATCAACTCCGTGATTTCAGGTTTTATCTTAGGATCATTGCTGATTTGTGAAATACGTTTCAATTTATCTTTAATGGTAAGTAACATTTCGCTTTTCTGAACAATATGCATGGTGCTCGACGCTAATTCCTTTCCCTGATGTTCCAAATCTCTTTGCAACTGTTGATTTTTTAATTCTATCAGTTCCTTTTCTTGCTTTTCCTTTTCTAATCTTAATATTTCAGTCTGACGCTTAAAATGATCATCCTTTTCAGCTAAAATTCGTGAAGCTTTCTTACGAACGCGCATTTGAGGATAAAACCCAATCATTACTACTAAAATAATTGCTATCAAACCATAAAAGAATTTCGCAAATCTTGTCCAATACCAAGGTGCAGGAATATGAATTTTAATGATGGTTTCTGGTCCTTCTAAACCCATATATTTTGCTTTTACCTTTAATTGGTAATCTCCATAGGTTAAGCGACTAAATTCCCTAGTAGAAACTGGCTTCCAAGCCGACCAGGATTTATCCCAACCCTCTAAATAACTCGAAAAACTAAGGTCTTTATAAAAATAGGCATTCGTTGAACTAAATGAAAATTCTATACTTCTATCGTTAATTTCTATAATATCATGATTATTTGAAAGATATCTTGAATAAATAGAATCCCCAAAACTTAATGAGCCTATTGATGTAACCAAAATAGTTGGCAACTCTTGGGTAAATTTGCTAACATGTTTCAAATTCAAATGCACAAAACCAGATTCAACACCTAAAAACAAATTTCCATCATCACATTCATTTAAAAACTCAAAACCTCCTACCAGACTTTGGTCCAATTTAGGTAGTGGAACTTTGGTATATGAATATTCAACTCCATTGTATTCCGGTTTTAAATATCCAATATCATTTAAACCTATATACCAGATATTCCCATTTTTGCCACTGATTAAACGCTTATAGGTTTTAGATGAATCGATTAATCCGCTGAAAACCTTAAATAATTCAAATTTATCAGTATTTTCTCTATACTTAAAGATGCCCTTAGATGTGCAAAAACCTAATCCTAAATCTGTTGAAAAAACGTAATTCTCAATAGCTTCAGGAAGCCCATCCTTTACTCCATAAAGCTTCACCTGACGAGCTGCTAATAAATCCGGACTCAATTGTATTCTATAAACACCTTTATATGGATGTCCTACCCAAATTCTTCCGGATTCGTCTTCTTCTAAAAAACGACTCGACTCTTTAAACCTAGAAATATTACCAACAAAACTCAAGGAACCATTAATCCATTTGAATAAACTTAAACCACTATAGGTTCCCATAATATAGTAGCCTGGGTGCTTATTTAGTTCAATTAACTTCCAACAACCCCGTATTTCCGAAATCCTTCTTGCATTTGTACCTTCTACTTCAAACAATCCTTCATGATGTGAAATGTATAATTTATCATGAATTGTTTGAACCCACCAAACTTGTCCCTCAGTATTTGAAACCAACCTGAATGCGTCTACTGAACCACTTGATTTTGCCCTGCTATAGAGACCATTATTTGTTCCAAAATAATAACTGTTACCGAATTCTGCCATTGAATAACCTGTTCCCTTTAAAAGCCCATCAGGTAAAATATAACCGAAAGGATAATTCAATCGAACTAAGTCAATACCATTATCTAAACCAAGCCATACATTGTTATTAGCATCTTTAAAGAGAGATAAAATATTACTATTCTGCAATCCATCTTCTAAGCTAATGTTTTTAAATATTCTACCTGTGCTATCTAAAAAGAATATTCCTGACCTGTTTGAGGCCAATAAATAATTTGAACCGTAGGTACAAGCCTTATAAATCCTACTCCTTTTTAATAATTCATCATTGGTCTCTAATTTTTCTATCAATCCTGATTTCAAAACAAAAAGCCCGTTTTTGAATGTACTAATTAACATATCTGATCCAAAAGGAAGAAGTGAGGAAATATCCAAATTGGAAGATTTAACTAAAACCTGAAATGTGCCGCCTTTATATTGAAAAATCGTCCCAGAAGCATCAGTTAAGTATAAATTACTTTGAACCTTATATATATTTTCAAGCAAAAACTCAGAAGGTTTAAGAATTGAAATTGAAGTTCCGTCGTAAACCAATAACTGCTGACTTGTCTGAAAGAAAAATTTTCCATCTGTTTCTTCTATCCCCCAAACATCTTCAAACCCCTTAAAACCAGTTGGAAGTAAATAAGCAAGCGAAACAAACTTTAGCTTTCCATTCTTTTCAAATTCAAAGTACCCTATCTCGTTTTGTCCACCTGCAAAGATTTTTCTTGAGATTTTATCAAAATAGATCGACCTCAAAATGGTCTTTCCCGGCAAAGGAAATTTTGAAAAACTTTTCCCATCAAATAATAAAAGGCCATCATTATTCGCAAAAAATATTAATCCATTATCACCTTCACATATATCCCAGGTTTGAGTTCCTCCATTATAAATTTGTTTGGGAAAGTTCTTAACCATTGGTCCAGAAGCAGAATATTGAGCCCAAACAGGTATAGAAAACACCTGCCAAAACAAGAGTATTAAGAAAACTAACCTTACATTTTTGTAGAAATTATTCATAATCCAAACTGCAAGTAAGCGAAATATCTCAAATTTCAAACTAGAATAAGCAATTTATTTACAGACACTTGGAAGCTGTTGTAGTAGTATTGTTGTAGTAAACTACCTAAAAATGTTCTAAATTTTTCTAAACTCCGACTATCAAATTAATTTAGAAATAGAGGAGAAAAGGTATGAGAAATAAAAAGTTTAAATAGGACTGCTTAAACAAACAATAGGTTTTATTAGAAACCCTGAGTTTTAGTCAAAATAAGAAATTAAATCATAAATATGACCATAAAAAAAGTCAATCTATGAAGTCTAAAAAGACAACTTTAAAGAAAAATAAATCAGTAATTTAGTCAATAGCGACTTTCCAAAAAGACTACAATAGAACCGCAGAAACATAAGGATTTCCAAATAGAGCAATTTTATTATAATTATGATGAAGAAATAAGCCAGATATCATAAATCAACAAAATACTTAGGATTGCAAAATTTTAAGTAATATTTCTTTCTTTAAGGGCTTTACAATATAGTCCATAACACAACTAAACGCTTTAGCTTTATTCATATCCGCGTCATAATTAGATGAAGTCAAAATATAAATAGGAATTTGAGCATGAAAGTCCATCTTCATAAAAAAATCTAGAAATTGCCAACCATCCATAACTGGCATATTTAAATCTAAAAGAATAATATCTGGCAAATCTGCAATAGCTACACTTTCCAAAAAATCTATTGCTTCCTGACCATTAAAACATTCTTTACAAACTTCAGCAATCTTAGAATTCTTAATAATCAATGTTGAAAGAAAATTATTTATTTTGTCATCATCAACGAGTAATATCTTTTTCATTCAATTATATATTAGTTTGAATAGTTATTGGAAAAACATTTCTTTTCTTTAAAAATAAGTTCAAAATCATCACGGGATTTTTATATTGTAAATACAATTTACATAAGCTGCCATATAATTCTACAACTAATAAAATTGACATCATCATAGTATTCTATCCTCAATAGGAAGTGTAATAGTAAATTCAGTGCCAACATTTTCCTGACTTTGAACACTTAAAGTACCGCCAAGTGATTCCAGTTGTGATTTCACCAAATATAAACCTAAACCTCTACCTTCAACATGACTATGAAATCTTTGGTATAGTGTGAAGAGCCGATTTTTAATTTTTGCCATATCCATTCCAATTCCATTATCAGTGAATGTAATTACATACTTTCCATACAAAATTTTGGTAGCAATTCTTATCTCTAAACATCTTTGCGTAGAAGAGTATTTGACCGAGTTAGTAATAAGGTTCGTAAAAACACTATTCAAAACTGATTTTGCAAAGTAAATTTCATCCTCTTTGCAGAAATCAAAAAATACTTTGGCAGATGACCCTCTGAGGAGTTCTCCATTGTCATTCAAACAATGTTTAAAAACCTCTGCAACATTACATAATATTTTCTCCTCGTTTTGGGCTCTGTCTTTAACTCTTGTGAGCTCAAGCAAATCGTTTAAAGTATCTGAAATTCTTTCAGCAGAGCTCTTAAATTTAGCTATTAATTCTTTATTTAATTCTGATCCCAAATCAGTTTCATCATAATATTCTAATAGTGCATTCAAATTTATAACAGGTGCTCTTAAATCATGTGAAGTAATATAGGCAAAGCGTTTCAAATCCTCGTTTTGTTTTGACAGTTCTTGAGCCAAAGCTTTTAGATTGTTCTCTGATTTCTTTCGCTCCTCAATATTTCTAATAAAAGCGCTAAATACTTCTTGGCCATTTATTTCGAAAGCAACAATAAAAAGTTCAACAAGGAATTCATGACCATCTTTGTGCAATGCAGGAAGTTCTAGCAATTTATTTAGGGCAGGACCCATTTTGGTTAAATTATATTTCTCTATTCCTTCTCGGTGCCTCTGTTTATATCTTTCTGGAATGATTAACTGCTCAAGGGTTTTACCTATTACTTCATTCATTGTATATCCAAATATCCATTCTGCTTGCTTATTCCATTCTACTATTTTACCATAACTATCTATTAATACAATGGCATCTAAACTAGAATTTAAAATTGCCTTAGACCTATACTCAGCAGCCTTCTCTCTAGCTTCAGCTTGTCGTATACTTGTAATATTATTAAATACAGCTAAAGTTAAGACTTCACCTTTAGTTTTAAACAAAGTACCATTAATAAGAACATTTAGTTTTTCTCCATCTAGAGTTTGCATCACAACTTCGCAGACCATCACCTTTTTTTCACTACTATAACGCTCAGCAATTTTTGAGGATAAATATTCATGAAATTGAGAATCAACAAGGTCAAGCAAAAATTTGTTTTTCGCCTCTTCCTTTTTAAGACAAAACAAATCACAAAATGAAGTATTTACATTTATAATAATACCCCTTTCTATAACAGCCACCGGAACAGGCATTTCTTCCAATAACATTTTATTAAATTCAGAACTTTCCTGTAATAATTTTTCATTCCTTTTTTTCTCTGAAATATCAGTACAAACAACTAACAATACCGGCTCTTCAGTTTCACCAATCTTAATACACCTTGCTACCTCAAAAACATTCATTTGAGAGCCGTCCTTTTTTATTTTAACCAGTTCCCACTGATGCTCCTTAAAGGATTGTTCAAAACATTCGTTAATAGTTTTGGAAACTAAAGAATGATACTCAACTGGAAATAATTTTGATACATTTTCACCTAATAATTCATCAAAAGCATAACCCAATTGAATGATACCTGAATTATTTACATCTAACACATTCCCAAATCTATCTATGATAAATACCATTTGAGGATTACTATCAAAAAGTGCCTTATACTTTTGTCTACTTTTCTCAAATTTCTTTTCTGCTAAAACCCTGTCTGTTATATCTACACCATAGCCGATAACTAACCCAACTTCATTCTTTTCATTTTTAACGGGATGGAATTTTCTTAAAACGTATTGCTCACTTCCATCCTTCAAAGTATATGAATCCATAAAAATGGCATCTGATAATGTCTTTTTAACCTCCAAAAAGGCCTTTTTTCTTCTTTCAAATGGACCTAAGTCTTGAGGTTTACGTCTTTCTATATAATCATCGTCTGATTTACCTACAATCCACTTTCTTAATTCTGAATCTTTAATGCCTTGAGGATTTACATACATGTATGTATGATCTGGTGTAAACACACCCAAATCAGCGGGAAGATTATCTAGAATTTCCTTATAAAATTCTTCTTGTTTAGTTATCTTTTCTTCAGCTACTCTTAACAAAGTAATATCACTAAAATAAATATTTGTATAGCCCTTACTTTTTTGTGTTGAAAAGGTAATATTGAACAACTCATTTCCTATTTCATAACTTCTGCTAATATTATGATGTGTTGCGAAAGCTTCCTTTGCATTGTTCCTTATAAAATTGTTAAATGCAATTCTTTCAAGTTCATTTAACTTCTGATAACGTCGTACAAATTCTGGATTACTATACTGGTATGCAAAATTAACATTATCAACCCTTGTAACTGGATTTGGGTTCTCATTGGGAAAATTAGCCATTGCCTCAAGTCTCGTCTTCCAAGTATTGTATTTCTCGATTTGCTTTTGAATAGAACTCAACAACTCATCTGAACTAAATGGCTTGGCTATAAAATCATCAGCACCACGTCTTAATATATCTTTTAGAAATGTAGAATCATCAATTGCTGAAATTATAATAAATGGAACATCAAAATTATGATGTCCTTCTATTCGAAGTTTATTCAAAACTTCAACACCATTAATTTCCTTCATGAAATTATCACAAAGAATTAAATCAAAACGAAACTCTTTCAGACGATCTAAAGCAGTTAAAGGATTAGCAAATGCTTCTACATAAAAACCCTTTAAACTTAATATCTCAAACAAGTTACCCTGTAAGGTTACATCATCTTCAATTAATAGAATTCTATCCGGCATTTTAATGGTTCTAGTTGGGCATTGAGTCTACTAATATATTTCTTTGAAAATATTGTATATGGTTGATAATGTTAAATCTAGCGTTTTGAAGATTAATTGACTTCAATTGACGTTTCAACGCTTTACCCTTCTAATATTTAATTATGAATAAGTGATATATCGATATAAAAAAATCGCGAACTGAAAAAATTCAGTTACATATAAAAGCATAGAAATTACTAATTATGCAAAAACTAAATTTGCTTTATACAGTAAAACATAATCAATCAGCAACTATCAATTAGTTGAAATTAAACTAATTTTACTAGCTTGACTAATAAAATAGACCAACAATGCGAACCAAAATCCTCATTTTTTTAACTTTTATACTACTAAAGGTAGATGCTCAAATTGTTGATACACTCAGTGGATTTAAAACCAAAATTATAGGTGATGAAATCAAATACTATTCTCCACTACATGAGTTTGCATCAACAGCATTATTAAGCAGAGCAAATGGCAAAATGCCTATTGAATGGAAAGCTACACCTTATTCAGGGAAGGCAAAATTTGTATATTATGAATTGTTGATTGCTCATTCCACAGGAACAAGTGGTGGTTCGCGAACATTTGAATTAACACTAAATAAGAAGCAAATTTTATCCATCCAAACTAAAGAAAAACAAAAATTAGGAAGTATCAATTCAGGCTGTAAAAAGAAAATTAGTTATTATTTCAAAATTGAAGATCAGGACATCAACAAGGATGCCTTTGGTAAATTGTATTTAAAAATTCCAGCAAAATTAGTAAAAGAAAAAGCGGAGTTTAAATTAATTGGATTAGACTCAAACAGCCGCGATTGGATGATGGTATTTATGTACTCACCAAAATTTTCAGCAGAAATTCAGGTTGGAAACTTGCTACTAAGAAATCAAAACAAACGAAAGGTAAATATCCATATCGATAACCCATTCAATCAATCAAATCTTGAAATTAAAATTGATGGTGAAGTAAAGAATTTTATAGCTAAAAAGGGATATAATGAATTTAGTTTTACTGCTTACGATACTTCATTAATTGGAAAACAAGAAGTAGAATTAATATTAAACAACAAGGAATATATTCGCAAAACTGTTGAACTTTATCCATTTAAAAATACTCATTTTCATATCATACATCATTCTCATAACGATATAGGGTATTCTCATCATCAAACAGAAGTAGAGAAAATCCAGAACAATAATATTGTTGATGCTATAAATTGGATAGAAACACATAAATCTTCAGAAAACCTACCTATCTGGCATATTGAATCATTATGGGCAGTTGAAAATTTCTTCAGGATTGCTAATGAAAAGCAAATACAACAATTCATAATACATGCAAAAAATGGTCAAATTGTACTTTCAGGTAATTATGCAAATATTCTCACCGGACTTTGTCGTCCTGAAGAACAAAATTGGGCATTGGAATACGCAGATTACCTTAGAAAAACTTACCAATTGCCAATCAATAATATCATGACAACTGATATACCGGGATTAAGTTCATCAGCCTTTAAAGCTTATCTTAAAAATGGATACAAATATCTTTCTTTTGGACCAAACTATGTTCAAACGCAAGCACACCTAGGCGATAGAGTTGGTGGTGTTATAAAAGAGCAAGGTGATAAAATTTTTTATTGGAAAGAAAATCCGGATTCAACACAAAAACTATTGGTCTGGACAGCGGGAAAAGGGTACTCCTATTTTCATGGAATTACCGAAAATCAAAAACAATCTGAGTGGGAAAAACGCATTTCGGATTATGTAATTGAATTAGAAAAAAACCAATATCCCTATGATATGGTTCAATTGCGCTATACCAAAAATGCTGACAATGGACCGGTTGATCAAAACTTATCTGAGTTTGTAAGAAAATGGAATGAAACCTATGCAGCTCCAACTTTAAAGTTAAGTTCTATACCTGTTCTTTTTAAGGAATTTGAAGATAAATACTCAGCTCTTATACAAGAAGAAACAGGAGAAATTACACCTTATTGGGAAGATGGTGCTTATTCTACTGCCTTAGAAGAAATAGAAATTAGAAGATTGGTAAGTTCAACTATTCAATTTGAAAAAACAGCCAGAGAATTGAATTTATACGAAAAAAACAAAGTTGATTTTTATAATCTACATAAAAGTATCATACTGTTTCATGAACACACATGGGGTTCATGGTGCAGTATATCAGATCCCGAAATTCCATTTACTACTGAACAATGGAAATACAAAAGAGCTTTTCTTGATTCAGCAAAAAAGTACTATAACAAAATTGTCAGTATCATTCCTAAAAAACCTGAAGTATATAAAAATAATCCAACCAATATATCTGTTAAAATTGATTCCATAAATGGTGGAATTCTATTGATAAATGCAGAAAATAAAACCATGCCTTTAGACCTTAATAATTACAATTTACTACAACCCATTTATTCTCTTGGAATCAACCCGATTCAACATTTAGTACCAAAACTTAGAAATAGTAGGATTATTAAAGAAAATGAAACAATGATGGTTACTGAACAAGAATATGAACTCAAAAATTTCACTCGGATTTTAGTAAGGTATGATGTTTTGAAAAAGGAAGGTAAAATACATTGTAACTATGCTTTTTTAAAATATGAGGTTAAAGAAAAAGAGGCACTTCATGTTGCTTTAAACTTCCAAAATCTCAATACCCAACTTATTTATAACAATGGATTAAGATATCCTGACTCACAATTACCCGGTTCTAACAAGGAATTTATATGTGTTGAAGAGTCTGTAAAATTAGAATATAAAGATTACGAAATTCAGATTTCAGCACCCGATTTTGCTTTATTTGAAATTGGCGCTCCTATTGATGAAAACCAATTAAATGGAGCCAAAGTATGGAAGCGTGAAAACCAAAATCCATCCACCTTGTTTTTGTATGTATTCAATAATTATTGGCATACCAATTATAAAGCTTATCAAAAAGGATACTTTAATTTTAATATAGATTTAGAAATCAAAATGAAATAAAGATGGGATTAGAAAGAAGAAGTTTTTTAAGAAGATTAGGAATTGGTTTAGGCACAGCACTTACCATTCCATTCGAAAATGCAGCTAATACAATTAAAAAGAGTATGGAAAATTCATCCGCAATTTTAGCAATAGAACCTATGGGATTTCAATGGGAAACCCTAGACCCATTTTTGTTTTGCGTTCATCATGAAGATTATTTTCCAAAAGGAAATGTAGCTATGGGACCAGCAACATCTTTATCAGGAAGAAGTTTAGGAGATGATTTTATAATTAAAGATGGTTTTAGAATGTATCATGGTCGTCAAGTTCCCGGTTTTCCTGGACATCCACATAGAGGATTTGAAACCATAACTGTTGTTAGAAAAGGATTGGTAGATCATGCTGATTCACTCGGAGCAGCAGGAAGATATGGCAATGGTGATGTACAATGGATGACTGCAGGAAAAGGAGTTCAACACTCTGAAATGTTTCCGCTATTAAAACAGGATAAAGAAAATCCATTGGAGTTATTTCAAATTTGGATTAACCTTCCTGCAGCAAAAAAAATGGTTGAACCTCATTTTAAAATGTTGTGGTCCGAATCAATTCCAAAAATCAAAGAAAAAGACAAAACAGGAAAGCAAATCACAATAGAAGTTATTGCTGGAAGTATTGGTAAACATAAAGCACTTCAGCCACCCCCAAATTCATGGGCAGCCAATCCTACTCATGAAGTTGCAGTATGGAATATCTTTCTAGAGGAAGGTGCTGAATGGATATTACCAGCTGCATCAAAAGGTATTAATAGAAAGATATATTTCTATGAAGGAGATGATTTAAACATTGAAGGACAAATCATAAAAAAATACCATTCTCTAAGTCTTCAATCAGATAAAAGTATTCGCTTAAAAGCAGGTAAAGGTTTAACAAGAATCTTATTGTTACAAGGAAAACCTATTGGAGAAAAAGTCATACAATATGGACCGTTTGTAATGAACACCAAAGAAGAAATCAATCAGGCTTTTGAAGATTACCACCGCACGCAATTTGGAGGATGGCCATGGTCGAGAATGGACCAAGTACACCCGCGTAATAAAGGTAGATTTGCTAAACACGCTGATGGCAGAATAGAAGAGAAAGCCTAGTTAAAATAACAATTAGCTACAGTGGATACTGAAATCAATTTCTTCAATATCTTTTACTAAATAAATTTTGAAGGAAAGAATAATTCCTAAAAATATTTAATTTT
>JAIYDG010000076.1 GCA_027487625.1 Bacteroidota bacterium | reverse complement strand
GTAATCAAAATCCCTGAAATTCTTTTAGATAATACTGATAGAAACAGAACTTCTCCATTTGCTTTTACTGGAAATAAATTTGAGTTCAGAGCGGTTGGTTCTTCTGCAAATTCAGCTAATGCAATGATTGTTTTAAATACAATTATGGCTGATCAATTGAAGAAATTCAAAGTGGAAACAGATGCTTTAATCAAAAAAGGAAAGAAAAAAGATGAAGCTATCATTGAAGTATTAAAAGGATATTACAAATCGAGCAAAAAGATTCTTTTTGAAGGAAATGGTTATGGCGACGAGTGGGTTAAAGAAGCTGAAAAAAGAGGTTTAAATAATATCAAAAATACTCCTGAGGCTTTAGATGCTTACATCAGCAAAAAATCTAAAGATTTATTTGTTAGTAACCAGATTTTCAATGAGAAAGAACTTGAAGCTCGTTATGAAATCATGCAAGAACTTTATGAGAAAAAGATTGATATCGAAGCTAAAGTATTAATTCAATTAGCAACTTCTCATGTAATTCCTGCTGGTATTGCTTACCAAAGAAATTTATCAGAATGCATCGAATCAATGAAATCTGCAGGTTTGAATAAAACTGATTATGAAATCCAAATGAATTTAGTGAAAACTATTTCTGGTCATATCAGATCTATTTATACAAATGTTGAAAAAGTGCAGGCTGAATTAGCAAAAGCACACCATATTTCGGATACTCAAAAGAGAGCTTTGGCATATTGCACAAAAATTAAACCTCTTTTTGAACCAATTCGTGAAGGAAGTGATGCTTTAGAATTCTTAGTAGATGACGAGCTTTGGAAGCTTCCAAAATATCGTGAAATGCTGTTTATCAAGTAATTTCATATAAAAGGCAGGAATTTTCCTGCCTTTTTTTATTTCTTAATTTCTAAAAAAAATTAAATCAATTGAACGAATTGCTCAAAAAGGCTTTTTTTCATAGATTTTTTTAATAAAATTGCGATTTATACGTTTCCAAGAAAACCTATTTCAAATGAGAAAAAGTTACTTTTTGTTTTTATTCCTTTTTGCTGTAAGCAGCACCACACTTTTTTTGAGTTCCTGCTCAAAAAAAGGTTCACTTTCAGCGGCCAGAGAGGCCTACGATAAAAAGGAATACTTTATTGCAGGAGATAATTACCGCAAGGTTTATTCTAGTAGCAAAAAGAAAGAAGAAAGAATTGAAGCTTCTTACAAAGCTGCAGATTGTTACCGATTAATGAACGATAACAAAAATGCTGACCTTTGGTATTTCAAAGCAGTTAAACTTGATCCTAAAAATGCTGATGCTCAATTACGTTTAGCTCAAGCCAAAAAGAAAAATCAAGAATTCGACAAAGCGATTATCGAATTCAAAAACTACCAGAAAATGGGTGGTGATGCTGTTGTGAATGTAGAAAAAGAAATAACAGGTTGCGAAAATGCCCTAAAATGGAAAAACCTTAAAACACGTTATATCGTTGAAAACGTGAAAGGTTTAAATACCCGTTGGCAGGATTTTGGTGCGGTTTATTTCAAAAAAGACCAATTGTTTTTTACTTCTGACAGAGAAAAAGGTGCTAGTAATACTGTTTATGGTTGGACTGGAAACGCTCATACCGATATTTACACAGTAACCTTCAAAAAAGACAAAAAGAATCCAAATAACATCACTTACCAAATGCCAAATTTGGTTGATAAAAAAGTACTGAATGGTAAAATTAATGAAGGAGCTATTTGCTTCGATTCACGTTTTACTACAATGTACATGACTCGTTGTAACTACGACAATGGAGGAAAAGGAAAAAAATGCCAATTGTATATTTCTACACTTTCTGGAACAGAATGGTCTGAACCTGCTTTGATTCCATTTAGCTTGGATTCATTTAGCTGTGGCCAACCTTCTATCTCTAAAGATGGTCAGGTTCTTTATTTCTCTTCTGATATGCCAGGTGGTTTAGGTGGTAAAGACATTTGGATGACTACTTACAGCAAAAGAAGCAGAAGCTGGGGTGATCCTGTAAATCTTGGTCCAACTATCAATACTGAAGATGATGAAATGTTTCCTTTTATTCATGAAGATGGAACTTTATACTTCTCTTCAAATGGACATACAGGTTTAGGTGGATTAGATATCTTTTATACAAATGGTTCTGCAACCGATTGGAGTGATCCAATCAATATGAAAACTCCAATCAACTCTGGTGCTGATGATTTTTCAGTTATATTAGAAAAAGACAAAGAAAGTGGTTATTTCTCTTCTAACAGAGAAGGTGGCCGTGGACAAGACGATATCTACCGTTTCTACATGAACCCGCTTATTTTCAACTTAAGTGGTGTTGTTCGTGACCAAAAGACAAAAGCAATCTTACGTAATGCTTTTGTAACTATTACAAGCAGTAGTGATACCGGTAAAATCATTTTGAAAACAGATGAATCAGGTTCGTATAAATTACGTTTAAAATCAAAAACCGATTACGAATTATTCTCAGCTAAACAATATTATTTCGATAGTAAAGTATTTTATCAAACTACAAAAAGCTTGGAAGTATCTACAGATTTAGTTCAAGACATCGATTTAATGCCAATGGATTTGGAAAAACCATTTACGCTTGAAGGTATTTATTATGATTTAGACAAAGCTGATTTAAGACCAGCATCTAGATTAATTTTGGATACTTTGGTAATGACATTAAATAAATATCCAAATGTGCGTATTGAATTAGGTTCACATACCGACTGTCGTGCTGATTCTGCCTACAACATTGATTTATCGCAAAGACGTGCTGATAGCGCTGTTGCTTATATCATATCAAAAGGAATTGATTCATTAAGATTAGTTTCTAAAGGTTATGGTGAAAACCAATTAGTAAACGGTTGTGCTTGCGAAGGCCCGAATGAAGCCGTTCAAGGAAGAAAATGTAGTGAAGAGGAACATCAGTTGAATCGTCGTACTACTGTAAAATTCCTGGATTTAAATTATGTGCCACCAGTTAAAGTTGATCCTGCAGCTCCTAAAACAGCGCCAGGTACAAGGCCAGGACAACCGGCACTAAGACCAGGGCAACCCCGAAGGTAAATAGGGCTTTCTGAAAATATTTAATCAAGCTTATTATCAATTAATTCAACTATTGATTAATAATTTAGATAGATGTTTTTAAGAATAATTGCTCTAAATCCTTTGTATTAATTAAAAATCGTTTTCAATTATAAAGTCAGAAACAAGGTCATCTTTGTCGTTGCTGCCAAATTGAAGTATTATATATACATCTAGTTTGGCAGCGTCTAAAATCTGACCTATTTCTGACTTTTTCAGTAAGCCCTAAAATTATTGACATAGAAAAAGGCAACTAAATGTTGCCTTTTTCGTTTAATTTAGTTGCCAAGAAATAAAGCCATGACATTAAAAAATACATTTCTGATTGTATTACTGTTTTGTAGCCAATTTTTAATTGCTCAAGAAAAACAAGCCCCTGTTTATCAATATGATTTAGAAAAAGCAGATATGGCTTTTCTTTCTAAAAAGTTCAATACAGCTGCTGGATTATACCAAAAAGTTTATGGTAAAATTAAAAATGCAGATGAAAAACAAAAGGTATTGTTCAAAATCGCAGAGAGTTATAGAAAAAGTAATAATTTCAAACAAGCCATTAAATGGTATGAGGAAGTTTTAAATAGCAAATATCCTGATCCCAAAGTTCTTTATAGCTATGGCCAACTTTTAAAAAACTACGAAAGATATGATGAGGCTTCCAGAACTTTTTATGACTACATTTTTGAAATGCCTGATGATTTAAATGCAAAAGAAGCGATGGCCAGTTGCAATATTGCAGCCGAATGGAAATCAAAACCAGAAAAATTTAATATCAATAACCTTAAGGATATCAATACAGAATTTAGTGATTACAATCCTTTTTTAGTTGGAAAGAAATTGTATTTCACCTCATCAAGAAAAGATGCAACAGGTTCTGGGACCTTTGAATGGACTGGGCAAAAGTATTCTGATATATTTGAATCGAATGTAAACGGAAATTCTTATTCAAAACCTACATCCATTAAAGGTATCAACACCAACTTTAATGAAGGTGCTGCTTGGTTTGATGCTGATGGCTCAAGTGTGTATTTTACTCAATGTAATGGCACTGATGGAAAAGGAATTAACTGCAAAATTTATGTGAGTTATTTTCAGAATAACACTTGGACAACTCCAACTCCACTTCCATTTAATAGTGATAGTTTCAGTTGTGGTCATCCTGGTTTTTCTGCTGATGGAAAAACGCTTTTCTTTTCAAGCGATATGCCTGGTGGTTTTGGAGAAAAAGACATCTGGAAAATCAATTACGATCCAGTAAAAAACAATTGGGGAGAAGCGCAAAACTTAGGCAATCAAATCAATTCTTTTGAAGACGAACTTTTTCCTTTTGTTGATGAAAACGGAGACTTATTCTTTTCATCAAAAGGACATATAGGAATGGGAGGTTTAGATATTTTTAAAAGTTCATTTGTTAACGGAAATTACATCAAAGCAGAAAACCTTAAATATCCTATTAACTCTGGCGGCGATGATTTTGGTTTAAATTATATCCCACAAAAAAATAGAGAAAAAGATGGAATGATTGCCTATTTCGCATCAAATAGAGAAGGTGGAGCTGGTGATGATGATTTGTATGGAATTAGTATTAAACCATTTGTTTTTTTAGTTAAAGGTAAAGTGTTAGAAAGAGAAGGTTTAAGTCCAATTAGTTTGGCCTCTGTTAAACTAAAAAATCAAACAGGCCCAACAATTTTTGAGATTAAAACAAACGACAAAGGTGAGTTTACTGGCGAAGTTCCTTTGAAATTATTACTGGAACTAAGTGCTTCAAAGGACAAATATTTAAGCAGCTCTTCATTACTTATTGATAGCAGAGGAATAGAAAAAGACAGTATTTTAGATATCACAATTTTATTGGACCAAATACCAACAGAAGACATAGAAATTACAATGAAAGGCATTTATTATGATATTGATAAATTTGATATCAGAACAGATGCAAGGCCTATTCTCGATTCTCTAACAAACGTTTTGAAATCGAATCCGGGCTTAATCATTGAATTGGCTTCACATACGGATAGCAGAGCACCAGCTGAATACAATATGGATCTTTCTAAAAAAAGGGCTCAAAGTTGTGTGAATTATCTAATTCAAAAAGGCATCAACAAAGACCGATTGGTAGCTGTTGGATATGGCGAAACCAAATTGGTAAATGATTGCAGTGACGATGTTGATTGCTCGGAAGATGAACATCAGATGAACAGAAGAACTACTGTTAGAATTCTAAAAAACGATTTTAAGAACAAGGGGCGGTAAATTGCTTTTTGTTAACCAACAAGATATTTCATAATTGAAGCTTGCTTAAATTTTAATTGATTTTGATTTCAAAATCAGCTAAAAATCGAGATTTAATATCAATTTGAACATCTTAAATTGCTTATTTTGGGTTAATTTCGCAGTATAATTTCCTGCAATGAGCTCAGATAAATACATGAAAAGAGGCGTGTCATCTCAAAAAGAAGATGTTCATGCTGCAATAAAAAATATAAATAAGGGTTTATTTCCTCAAGCTTTCTGCAAAATTGTTCCTGATTATTTGGGTAATGATGAAAACTATTGCAATATCATGCATGCTGATGGTGCAGGAACAAAATCGAGTTTAGCCTATTTATACTGGAAAGAAACAGGCGATTTGAGTGTTTGGAAAGGTATTGCTCAAGATGCTATTGTTATGAATCTGAATGATTTACTTTGTGCAGGAGTTTATAACAATATCACCATTTCTTCTACCATTGGCCGAAATAAAAACCTAATTCCTGGTGAAGTGATCAGTGCTATTATTGATGGTACTGAAGAGTTTATAGAAAACCTGAGAAATTATGGTGTCAATATTTACAGCACTGGCGGTGAAACTGCTGATGTTGGGGATTTAGTAAGAACCATAATTGTTGATTCTACAGTTACTGCCCGTGCAAAAAGAACTGATATTGTTTCAAATCACAATATCCAAGCAGGTGATGTGATTGTAAGTTTCGCATCTTTTGGACAAGCAAAATGGGAAAACGAATACAATGGTGGAATGGGAAGTAATGGCTTAACAATGGCCCGCCACGATACACTTTCATCTTTTTACAAAACCTTTTCTGAAAGTTTCGATCCTTTGGTTCCGGATGATTTGGTTTATACTGGTAATTTAAAACTTACTGATAAACTCGAAAACCATCCGCTAAATGTTGGAAAAATGATTCTTTCACCAACCAGAAGTTTTAGTCCGATTATTGGTAAAATCCTAGATAAACATTTTGATGATATTCATGGTATGGTGCATTGTACAGGAGGTGGACAAACCAAAATCTTACATTTTATCAATGAATTTCACATCATCAAAGACAATTTAATAGCTTGCCCTCCCCTATTCGAAATGATTCAAAATCAATCGGGTAGCACTTGGGAAGAAATGTATAAAGTGTTTAATATGGGCAATTTACTGGAGTTTTATGTTCCTGAAAATATTGCTCAAAGTTTGATTGAAATCGCATCTGAATTCGGAATTTTAGCTCAAATTAGTGGAAGAGTTGAAGCATCAAATACTAAAAAATTGAGCATAAAAACTGATAAAGGAGAATTCGTTTATTAATAAATCAATATTTTAATGATTATT
>JAIYDG010000116.1 GCA_027487625.1 Bacteroidota bacterium | reverse complement strand
TTGTTGGCACCACGCCAAAAGCTGGAGATTTAATTTTAGGCCTAGGCTATAACTTTAAAAAAGTTGAAACTGGTGCTGCTGGCAGTGTGAATTTGATTTATGCGGATATTTAATTCCATACCCAAATCGAAAAATTTGTATAAATGAAAAAATATGGATTTGGATATTCAATAATTAGCAAAAGAACTGCAATTGCTGGTGGAGTTTCTCCATCTATTGTTTTAAATCCAGTAGCAAGTGTACCTTATGCAGTTGCAGGGCAAACCTTAAGTTGCACAGAAGGAAGTTGGTCTGGAACCGAGCCGATTACAAAAACATTTCAACTACAATCCAGCTCGAATGGTGTAAGTGGTTGGAGTAATGTAACAGGAGCTACCAGCAGCACCTACATAATTCCAAATAGTGCAGCTCAATTATTGTTTTATCGTTGGGCCGTAACTGGCAATAATGGTATAGGTGCTCCAGTAGTTGCCTATAGCAATGTTATAGGAGGTGTTGATTCAGAAGCCAATACACATTACAATAGGGTTATAGCAGATAGTGGAGTATTGACTTATGGATTAATTGGAGTTGACACTTATCTGAAATCTATTAAGTATATTTATAACATTTCTGCTTTATCTACAAAATTTGTAGCCTTAAGGCAGTTAGATTATTTAGGCTATAAAATTGGTTCAGGAAGCGGAGTAACAACAGGTGGAAGAGCTGTTCAAACAGTTTACAGTGCATTAGGAGCAGTTGGAGATTATGTTCAAAATACAACAACAGTACAACCCGCTCTTGCAGCGTGGAGTGTTGGAGAAAATTATCTATCTACATTTGATGGAGTTACAAATGGTTGTTGGTCATCTGCTAAAGCTAATCCAAACAATTCTAAAATTACAATCATAGTAAGGTTTAGAAAAGCTTCAAATATTAATTCTCCTTTATGTTCGCATGGAGATGGTTCAATCAATTGGTTACTGCAAACAAGTTCTTCAATTCATCAACCATCTTTATCATTAGCTGATGGTTCAACTCATTTTGCAACTGCTAGTTTAGGTGCAAATTTCAACGGCTATTTAAGATTGATAGTCACAACATCGGGAAGTGATTTATTATTGAATTATTCAAGCTCTAGCGATGGCGTTACTTATACCGCTCTAGGCGCACAAGTAACAGCAGCAGGAAAGTCGGGTCAAATAGGTAGTGCATCTAGAAGTTTTAGAATTGGAGCAAGGTCTAATTTCCACAATGGAATTTCAGCAGAATATTTAATGGCACAAGTCTATGATGCTAACGACACTTTGCTTTTTAACTTCAATCCAAACTCATACAATAGGTCAGTTAACCAAACAAGTTGGACAGCCTCAACTGGCGAAACTTACACCTTATCAACAGCCACAGCAACAACAGGCTTAAAGGCTATGATTGTTGACCAAACCATGATTCAAGGCAACGGAACGACAATGGGTATGCAAGCAGCAAGTTTAAGTATAAATACTTTGCAGTTTACTGAATATAATGTTTGGCGTAAGTTTTTAAATTCAGCAGTTTCGGGTAGTACAGGTATTTTAAAAGAGTTTGGTTCTAATGTTGCTTCAAGTCATGGTTACGCATCCGCTCCAAATGAAGCGCCAAATACTGAAAGTATTTACACTTCTTCAAATGGTGGGTTAAATGGTACAAGTTGGCAAAATACAAGCACTCTACTAAAAGTAAATACTTTTGAAGGAAATATATTAGGTGTGCCTTACGAACAAAATCTATTAACAAACAATGTTCAAACTCCTTTTAATGCTATTCAATCTAGTGGAGGGAACACCACAGCAATAGTAGCAACAGGTCAAAACTTACTTGCAAGAAATAACGCTACAGGGCTTTGGCTCAATGCTATTTGGATAGCAGACGCACTAACAGTTACAACTGATACAAGCGGAGAAAAAGCGGGAATTTATAATTTATTAGCAGACTATTCAAACATAATCTAATGGAAGAAATAATCAATTACCCAGTACTTTACCCTTGCACATTTGTAGGATGGAACGGCTTGGAAAAGTCAGCAAATTTGTTGCTCGGCTTTCCAAATGATGAAAATGAAACTTACTCACAACAAATCAAAGACACAAGTGGTAACATTTATTTTGTTATAAATGAAGAAGTAAGTGAGCTAGTTGATTTAAGCAAGTGTGTGACTTTTGATTCTGTTGAATTTCCTAAGTTTAAATGATCACACTCTCCCACGGCAAAAAAAAACTAATTCTACCAAGCTCTTGGGAGGAATTAAGTGCTAGGCAGTTAACTTATGCAGTTAAATGCCTTAGCCTATATCCTATTATTCCTGCACAGTTGCGAATTATTTATGCAATGCTGCCTTTTGGATGGAAACGAATTTTTAAGAGTTTAACCGATGTTGAATTAAATGCCTTAAGGTTAGAATTTGAGTTTTTACAATCTACTCCAGAATTTAGCTCTTGGGCTTTTCCTCGTTTATTAATTTGCTTTAAATTCTTTCATGGCCCTGAAGACTTGTTTGCTAAACTAAATGTTAGACAGTTTGCCAGGGCTAATTTTTACCTGAACAAATACAGCCAAAATGAAGATGAAATCGCATTAAACAAGTTTCTAGCCTGTATTTACTTGCCAAAAAATGGCAAGTTTAACGATGAATATCTGCAGACAACTTTCAATAAATTTGCCCGGCTGAATAAAAACACCAAAAAAGCTATTGCACTAAACTTTACTGCAGTAAGGTCTTTTTTATTGGGTCAGGCCAAACAAGCTTTTGAAAATAATGGCGCCAAAAGTAAAGCCGACAAATATGGGTGGGAT
>JAIYDG010000411.1 GCA_027487625.1 Bacteroidota bacterium | reverse complement strand
CTCATAATTGATTCAATTTTTATATTTTGTTAATAATTTGTGCAAAGTCGAAAAAAAAATATTTGAGAAAAGCTTGAAGGCACTTGATTTTTTGGCTGTCTTTATTAAGTTTGTTACAACAATAACCCTTAAACTATATAAATATGAACAAACAAGACTTAATCGATTCAATGGCAAAAGCTGCTGGTATCACTAAAGTTCAAGCTCAGTCTGCATTAGATGCATTCATGGGTTCAACTCAAACTGCTTTGAAAAAAGGCGACAAAGTGATCCTAGTTGGTTTTGGAACATTTTCAGTAACTAAGCGTTCTGCGCGTAAAGGACGTAACCCTCAAACTGGAAAAGAAATTAACATCCCTGCAAAGAAAGTTGTTAAATTCAAAGCTGGTGCAGGCTTACAAGCTAAAGTTAAGTAAGTTAAAAACGTACTATAAAAAAAACTCGACAATATGTCGAGTTTTTTTTGCTCTAAATTGAGCTTAGAATATATTTAAAATTAAAGCTATAAAGTCAATATTACTTTATAATCCAATCTGCCAATTCGCATGCAGATTGGCTCTCAAAAAAAACTAGATACGATTAAGAATTGAATTTTATTATTCAAGAAAGACACTTATTTTACCCTTTTGATATATTACACTTACATGTTCCTGTAAAGTAGTACTTAATGAAGTACCGATAAAATTTGCTTCAAGAGGAAAGCTCTTATAACTTCTATCAACCAAAACTGCAATTTGAATTTTTGAAACTCTCCTTTCTAAAAAAGGTAACATTGCATAAACCATCGTTCTACCAGAATTAAGCACATCATCAACCAAAACAATAGGACTTGAATCTTTAAACTTAACAGTAGCATCCAAAATAACATTATCGGCACTGGGTGAAGACTTATCAATTTGAATTGTTAACCGGGTGATTTTTTGTTTAGTGATTTCGACTAAGAATTTTTCAAGTAAATTTGCAACAGCTTTACCCTGACCAGAAATGTGAGCAATAACAATTTCTTTGGCATCAAAATTCCTTTCAACAATCTGAAAAGCCATTCTTTTCAGGATTTGTAAAACTTGTTGGTGATTTAAAATCTGAGTTTTCATTAAATTCAAAGGTAATAAGCTTTTTTAAAAAATAGCTAAACTCAAAAGGACGAAACAATCAATAAAACAATAATCTCAGGAATTATAAAAAAATCCCAAAAAACAAGTGTATTTTGCGCTTCAAGGCAGAAATCAAAAAAAAATGTCCAAAAATTTTGATTTTGAACAATTAAACTTATTTTTGCCCTCCCAAATTTTATGAAATCAACCTGAATTGTTTCAGAAACATTCTTAAAATTTGAAAAAAACAGGTAAAGAAAAAATATAAGTATATGAAAGAAGGAATCCATCCAACACGCTATAGAAAAGTGGTTTTCAAAGACATGTCTAACGATTACATGTTTTTATGTCATAGCACAGTTGAAACAAAAGAAACCATTAAATGGGAAGACGGAACAGATTATCCATTATTCAAATTGGATATTTCTCACAAGTCACATCCATTCTTTACAGGTCAAGCTATGTTTATTGATACAGCAGGTCGTATCGATAAATTTAAAAAGCGTTATGCTAAAAAGTAATTAGATGCTTAATATTGTAAAGCCTTCCAATTTGGAAGGCTTTATTTTTTTAATCCTATTTGAATGAATTGCATTTATTTCGACCCAAAAAAAGAAAGGAATCAATTACTTCCTTTTACATTTACTCGTCCAATTGCCAAAATCAGAATAGGCATTCTTAATATCGACGAAAAGTGGGAAAAACACCTACAAACAAACGAAACTTCCTATCTTACAGAATCTTACCTCTCAGAAAAATATCCACTAATTATTAAAAGTGAAAATCTTTTAATCAATGGTTCGATTTGCCCGAATTCAATCCTAACAGATGAAATCAAACAATTAAAAACAGGTGAAGTCTTGTTTAAAAACGATATTTTAATTGCAGCAATTGTTAGAGAAACTGAAATCAGTGAATTTAATTCAGAAAATTTCTCAGGAATAAAAATTCAGACAAAATCTGAGAATATTTTACAGGTTAGCCAGGTTTATGATATTTTTTCTAAAAATGCTCAGGCTATTGAAGAAGACTTTGAATTAATTTGTGCTGGAAGAAAATCTGAGCCAATTCCAGAAGGAAATCAGGTAATTAACCCAGAAAAAATATTCATTGAACCGGGAGCAAAAGTTTTATTCTCCATATTAAATGCATCGTCTGGACCAATTTACATCGGAAAAAATGCTGAGGTTATGGAAGGATGTAAGATTCGTGGGCCATTCGCTTTATGTGAAGATGCAGGCTTAAAAATGGATGCGAAAATTTATGGCGCAACAACAGTTGGCCCTCATTGCAAGGTAGGTGGTGAAGTAAATAACAGTGTGTTCTTTAGCTATAGCAACAAAGGACATGATGGCTTTGTAGGAAATGCAGTAATTGGAGAATGGGTAAATATGGGTGCTGATACAAATAATAGTAACCTAAAAAATACCTATGATGAAGTTAAACTTTGGCAATATAATAGTCAAAGATTTGAAAAAACAGGTTTAACTTTTTGTGGATTAATGATGGCTGATCATGCAAAATGCGGAATCAATACTATGTTTAATACCGGAACAGTAGTTGGAGTTGGTGGCAATATTTTTGGTTCAGGCTTCCCAAGAAACTTTATTCCGGATTTTAGCTGGGGAGGTGCACAAGGATTTGAAACACACGTTTTAAATAAATTCTACAAAACTGCTGAAGCAATGTGTGGAAGAAGAAACGTTGTATTTGGCGATATAGATAAAGCTTTATATAAAAAGTTATTCGAGATGACAGCTGAATACAGATTTTGGGAAAACAAACTTTAAATAACCTATATACCCATGAGAAAAAAGATTATTGCAGGAAACTGGAAAATGAACAAAAACTTCGAAGAAGGCATGGCCCTTGTTTCTGAAGTATCAAATATGGTAAAAGATGAATATAGCGGAAGTGCTGAAGTTGTATTTATTCCACCATTCATTCATATTAACGCTGTTGGAAGAATGATTTCTGATGCAAAAAACCTATTTGTAGGTGCTCAAAATTGCTCAAATCATGCATCTGGAGCCTATACAGGAGAAACTAGTGCATCAATGCTAAAAAGCTGCGGAGTAAGTTATGTTATCGTAGGGCATAGCGAAAGAAGACAATATTTCAACGAAAGCAATGATTGGTTGGCTAAAAAGGTTGATGCAGTTTTGGCTAATGATTTAAATCCAATTTATTGTTGCGGTGAAACCCTTGAAGAAAGAGAAAGCAATCAGCATTTTGATGTTTTAAAGAAACAAATAAGTGAAGGATTATTTCATTTAGATGAAGCTGGTATGAGAAAAGTTGTTATAGCATACGAACCAGTTTGGGCAATCGGAACTGGAAAAACGGCATCAACAGAACAAGCACAAGAAATCCATGCATTTATTCGCAATTTAATTAGCGAAAAATACAATCATGAAACTGCTCAATCTATTACTATTCAATATGGTGGTAGCGTAAAGGCAGACAATGCAGCAGAACTATTCGCAGCTCCTGATATAGATGGAGCATTGGTTGGTGGAGCAGCTTTACAAAGTAGAAGCTTTACTGATATTATTAAAGCAATGAAATAAGCAAAATTTAGGCCATTTGAGAATTCAACAAATCACTCAAATGGCCTGATTTTCAAATAGCAACTCTTTCACCTCAATTTCTTGAAGTTTTCGTTATATAAGGCTTAGGCCTTTTTTTTGTATATTGGAACACTTAACACGCAAATGAAAAACAACATTTTTCTCATAATCTTCCTAATTATTTCAGGAAGTATAATGGCTCAACGACCAACTAGTTTTACTGTAAATCCAACAGCTTTTGGTGATGAATTTGAAAAATATATTTCAAGTTCGTCTAAAAAAGAAGTAAAGGATTTAGCTGAAGAATTTGCAGGATATTATGCTCAGGGAAAATATACTCTCGCACAAAAAAATCAATTGATAAAAGTATGTAATGAAATGTTACAAACTGGTTCTCAAATTAGTCCTGAATTTGAAAACTACCTTTATTCATTAAATGCTTTAACCAAAGATAATATGTTGGCTAAGTTTGATTCATACCACAAAGCAATGTCAGTGGTTATGAGAAAATCAAAAGAAGACTTTCAAAAATACCTCTTGGTTTCGAAAAATATTCTTGTAGAAAAAAAACTTGCTAGCCTAGGATATACTTGGCTTGTAAGTAATTCTGAAGTTGAATTTAATACAGAAGCAGAACCAAATTTTACCTTTAAAAAGGTGGATTTAATTTGTATGACACCCGGGGATACTTTTGAGTTATACAACACTTCCGGAAAATTTTTAAGCAGCAAAAATGTTTGGATGGGCAAAGGTGGAAAAGTTGACTGGAGCAGGGTTGGTTTAGATTCATCTCGCGTATATGCAATCATCAAAAGCTACAAAATTGAATTAAGTGATGGTTTACTTGAAGCAGATTCAAGTATTTTTTACAATAAGGATTTACAAGCAAAACCAATGTTGGGTAAAGTGATTGATAAACCAATGGGTAAATCTCAGGGTGATAAGTCAATTTATCCTCAATTTGAAGGTTATTTTGCTGAATTCACAGGCGTTACATACGGAAAAGCAAAGTTTAAAGGTGGTTTTGGAATGCGTGGGGCTTTGGTAATCGGAAAAGGAAATTCAAATAGAAAAGCAGAACTCTGGTTTAGTTTTAAGAACAAACCCTTTTTAAGAATCCAATCTCCTGAATTCTATGTGAGAGAAAACAAAATTTCTGTGGAAAAAGCAGAGGTTACTATATTTCTAGATAAAGACTCAATTTATCATCCTCAACTTGCTTTCAGCTATTTAATTAATCAGGATAAAATTAGTTTATATAGAGACAATAAAATGGGTATTTCATCTGCACCATTTGTTGACTATTTCCATAATTTAGAATTTTATGTAGATGAAATTAAATGGGATTTAAATAGTCCGAAAATTGAAATAGATAACCTAGCTGGTGATGCTCCTGTAAAATTTGAATCCATCAATTATTTTAGAGATGTAAACTATGAGCGCATTGGTGGTGTATTAAGTTATAATCCCTTACAAAGAATTAAACAATTTTGTGAAGATTATAAAACCAATAGTTTTAATGTGGAGTTTTATGCTACAAAATTTAAAAGTAATATCAGTGAAATCAGAATTCAGATGATTGAACTGAACGATAAAGGTTTTGTGAATTTCGATGGCCCCAAAAACATGGTTTATGTCAAAAGAAAATTAATTGATTATGTAAATGCACACAATGGCAAAACAGATTATGATGCTATTTCATTTAACTCAACCATAAGTGCTATTTCTAATGCCCATATTAGTTTAATTAATAATGATTTGGTAGTACAAGGCGTTCCGAAGTTTTTCTTTAGTGATTCTCAAAACGTTTATGTAATTCCAAGAGACCAAGTTTTAACAGTTAAGAAAAATAGAACCATGGATTTTAGTGGTAAGCTAAGAGCTGGTATGGCTGATTTTTATGGTAATAATTTTGCCTTTGATTATAACAGTTTCAAAATTCGCTTGAATAATGTTGACTCACTAAAATTTCTTTACCCGGATGATTCAGCGGGAAGATATTTACACATGAAAAGTGTAATTCAAAACATTTACGGAACCTTAGAAATTGATTATCCTTACAACAAATCAGGAAGAAGGCACATTCCTAAATATCCAATATTTACATCAGAAGTGGGCTCAAAAGTATTTTATGATTACCCAAGCACTCAAAGTGGTAATTATGATAGAACAAGATTTTACTTTGATGTAGATCCATTTTCTTTAGATAGTTTGAGTGATTTAAATTTATTGACATTGGCATTAAAAGGAAATTTTGTTTCTGGTGGAATACTACCTGAAATGAGACAGGAAATTTATATGCAACCAGATAAATCATTAGGGTTTTATATCCCATTTGATTCAAGTTATAAATTCAATTTATATGGAGGAAAAGGAACAGCAACACAAGATTTAAGATTGAGTAATGATGGCTTGATTGGCTCTGGAACACTATCTTACTTAGCTTCCAAAACCTATTCAAACAGGTTTATATATTTACTCGATTCAATGAATTCAAATTCCACTTTATTCGAAAATGATAGAACCTCACTCTTCCCTACAATCATTAAATCTCCTAATGTATATAACCATTGGTTGCCATATCAGGATACTATGTTTATTAGCAATAAGGGAGAACCAATGAAAATAGCCTATGATGGTGCTAAGCTTTATGGAACGATAATTCTTACTCCAAAAGCAATGAACGCAGTAGGCCGAATGGATATAGAAGGAGGAGAATTACAAGCAAATTTATTTCAGTTAAAACCAGTAGAAGTTTTATCTGATGATGCAGTATTCAGACAAAAGAATCCAAAAGATACAACACAGGTTTCATTTGAAACTGGTAAGGTAAAAGCATATGTTAATCTTGAACAAAAATTTGCTGAATTTACCTACAAAAACTTTCCGGGTATCAATAACACCTTCGTACTTAACAATTATGCAGGCTCATTTGAGAAATTAAAGTGGGACATGATTCCTAAAACCCTTGAATTTAATGGCCCAGTAAATGCAAATAAAGCAGATGCCGCAAGTTATTTATTATCGAAAAGACCAGGACAGGATTCCCTGCAATTTGCTGCAGGAAGTGTATTTCTTACTTTAGGTGATTATGTAATGCAATGCAAAAAAATCCCACATATCATTATTGCTGATTCTAAAGTATTACCTGATAGTGGGAAAGCTATAATCAGGCAAAATGCTGAAATGGATTTGTTGTTAAATGCTAAGATTATTGCAGATACCCTAAATAAATTTCACAAAATTGATAAAGTTAATATCAAAATAAATGGAAGAACAGATTGTAATGGTTCAGGAACCTATTCTTATTTCGACAAGAATAAAAAAGAACAGAAATTCTATTTAGACCAAATTTATGTTGTTGAGAAGAAGTTCTTGGAAGGAAAAACTTTAATTCCAGATACAAATAATTTTATGGTAGGACCAAAAGTTGGATTTAGAGGAAATACGATTTTACATAGTTTCAATAAAAATCTTGAATACAACGGATTCTTTAAAGCCAATCATAAATTACCATTACCAAAAACAGATTGGTTTAGGTCGGCAGCAACTATCAATCCTGATTCAATTTTCATTCCATTAACTCCTCCAATTACAAATTTGAATAGACAAACATTAAGTAATGGATTCTTTGTTTCAAATGATTCAACACATTTGTATGCCTCTGTTTTCTCTAGAAAAAGAAATACAAGTGATCAGGAATTATTAAAATGTGAAGGAACATTTACTTACAATGAAAAATTCGATGAATTTAGAATTGGAGACATTAATAAAATTTATGGCTTGGGCAGAAGAGGCAATTTCTTAGCCATGAGTGAGCAAAAGAAAATTATTTATGGTGAAGGTAAATTTAATTTTGGTTTAGAAACACCAGGATATACTGTTAATGCAGGTGGTTATGGAAGTGTTAATTTAGGAGATACAAGCTTTAGCATGAAATTGAGCATGAGCATCGACATGATTCTGCCTAACCAAGCAATAAAAATGATGTATGATTCATTAAATGAACAATCTGCTGCAGCTTCAAGTAATTACTTTGATGAAAAATTCCTGAAATACAGTATTCCAAACATGGTTGAAGAAAAAACCTACAATAAACTGAGTGAAAATCTAGAGGACGAGTTATCTAGTAAAAACTTAGAAGAATTACAAAAGACTTTCTTCATCACCGATTTACAAATGGTTTGGGACCAGTCGAAAAGAGCATTTACTAATAATACAGGTGATTTGGGTATAAAAAGTATTGATAAATATTTAATCGAAAGAAGATTAACTGGAAAAGTTGAAATCGTGAAAAAACGTGGTGGAGATGAGATGACAATTTATTTACAACAACCTCAAGGAAGCTGGTATTTTTTCAGATATCAAAAAGGGATAATGGCTGTTTTAAGCTCAGATATCTTGTTTAATGAGGTGATAAAAACTAATATTGATAAAGTTTCTAAAGAAAAAGAGGGCTACCAAATAAGGCAAGCCAATATTTCTGATAGAAATAAATTTGTACGCTCATTAAAGAAATAATGGATATTTTATTTTTGATAGTTGGCTCATTAGGGGCATATTTATTAGGCTCAATTCCGTCAGCAGTCTGGATTGGTACAACATTTTATGGAATTGATGTTCGTGAACATGGAAGTGGAAATGCAGGTGCAACAAATACCTTAAGAGTATTGGGCAAAAAGGCCGGTTTCATTGTTCTTTTTGTTGATTGTCTTAAAGGATTAGCTGCTGGAAGTATAGCATTAATGCAGAACAAAATATCATCGGGTTCTCCGGATTTTCATAACATGCAAATGGTACTAGGAGGATTTGCAGTACTAGGGCATATTTATCCAATTTTTGCCGGTTTTAAAGGAGGAAAAGGAATTGCAACTCTTCTTGGTGTAGTAATAGCAATTAGTTGGCCTATTTCATTGATGTGTGCTTTAACTTTTGTAATTATTGTCTGGTTAACCAGGTATATTTCGGTAGGTTCTATGCTTGCTTGTGCATTAAGTCCGCTTTACGTTTGGTTATACTACGGCAATGAGCAAGTTTTTATTTATTTTTGTTTGGTAATTGCATTAATGGTGGTTTATACACATCGTGCAAATATTAAAAGACTTAGAGAAGGAAATGAAAATAGGTTTTCTTTCTCCCAAAAAAAGAAAATAGAAAATGAAGAATTGGTTTAAATCCTATCAAAATAATTTTGGAGGTAATCCTAAAGAAAAAGAACAGGAAGATGTATTAATTCTTGAGGATGAAGACCAGGAATCAAAAGTTGTTTTATACAATGATGATGTGAATTCATTTGATTGGGTAATTGAATGTCTGGTTGAAATTTGCGAACATGATTATTTGCAAGCAGAACAATGTGCACTTTTGGTTCATTTAAAAGGAAAAGCCATTGTTAAAAGTGGGTCTCAGGAAAAAATGAAAAGTATTTGTCAGGCTTTGTGCGACAGAGATTTATCAGCAATTATTGAATAAAATGTTAAAAAAAGTAGTTAATAATGCAGAAGAAGCCATCATTGGTATTAAAGATGGCTCAACCATTATGTTAGGTGGATTTGGACTTTGCGGTATACCTGAAAATTGTATTGAGGCTTTAGTAAAATCGGGGATCAAGAATCTTACTTGCATTTCAAACAACGCAGGTGTTGATGATTTTGGAATAGGATTACTTTTAAAAACCCGTCAAGTAAAAAAAATGATTTCATCCTATGTGGGTGAAAATGCTGAATTTGAAAGACAATTGTTAAGTGGAGAACTGGAAGTAGAATTGATACCTCAAGGTACACTTGCTACCCGTTGTATGGCCACAGGTTATGGAATGCCCGCAATTTTTACACCTGCTGGAGTTGGAACTGAAGTTGCAGAAGGAAAAGAAATTAGAGAATTTAATGGCAAACAATACCTTTTAGAAAAAGCTTTTGATTCAGATTTTGCTATTGTAAAGGCATGGAAAGGTGATACGCATGGTAATTTAATTTTTAAAGCTACATCTAGAAATTTCAATCCTTTGATGGCTATGGCAGGCAAAATTACAATCGCTGAGGTAGAAGAATTGGTAGAACCAGGAGAATTAGACCCTGATATGATTCATACTCCTGGAATTTATGTCAATAGAATTTTTCAAGGTACAAACTATGAAAAAAGGATTGAACAAGTAACTACAAGAAAAAGAGCTTAAAAATATCAAAACAAAAAAGAGGCTGTTTCATTAGGTGAAATAGCCTCTTTTTTATGATTATATATTTAACTTATTATGGAGTTGGAGGATTATTAGAATTAGGATCTTTGATCTTCATTCCTGGTTTTAAGCCATCAATAATTTCAATATTAATTCCATCACTTAAACCTCTTTTTATTTCAAGCTTTTCAAAAACTTGATTTGATTTCTCAACTTCAACAAAAGTTTTCTCGTTTTCGAAAATCAATACGCTTTCAGGTATTGCAAAAACGCTGTCTCTTCTATCTAAAACGATATCAGCATTTGCACTATATCCTGCTCTTAAAAATGAGCTCTTTTTAAGTTCTACCTTAGCTTTAATCTGAAACTGTATAGCACCATTTTCTTTAACACCTTTAGGAGCAATGTATTCCAGCCAAGCTTTAAACTTATCAGAATCGATTGCGCCGACAGTTAGAATAAGTTCCATTCCAGGTTTAATTTTACCTACTTCACTTTCATCAACTTTCCCTTCAAAAATCATTTCGCCCATATCAGCAACAGTTGCTATTGTAGTGCCTTCATTAAATGTATTACTTTCAATAACACTGCTACCCTCTTTTAACGGAACATCTAAAACCATTCCTTCTATAGTGCTTCTTACTATTGTATTTGTTGATTTGCCTGATGATTTGCTAACACCTTCACGTATCAATTGAATGTTGTTTTCTGCAGCATCAAGCTCTTCTTTTGAATTATTAAAAGCCAATCTTACCGTTTGAAAATCTGCCAATGAAATCAATTTATCCTCAAATAGTTTTTGAGTTCTTTCGAATTCAATTTTTGCATTTTCATAAGCCAGTTTAGCACGATTAACACGAGATTCAGCATTAGCCAAATTAATCATATTAGGTATAATTCTGATTTGTGCAATCATATCCCCCTTACGCACCTTTTGTCCTGCAACAACATAAATCTTTTCTATAATTCCCGATACCTGTGGTTTGATATTTACCTCTCTTCTTGGAACAACAGAACCGGTTGCAACAGTCTTTTTGATAATGTTTGTTTTAACCATTTCAATAGTTTTAAAAACTACAGGCTTTTGTTCTGATTTTTGATAGAGGAACCAGATTGTGTAAATAAACAAACCTACCAATGCCAATCCCAAAACCCATTTCATTATTTTTTTCATAACTTACTATTTTCTATTATTCATTTCTAAGTGCCTCAACAGGACTAATTGAAACTGCCTTTCTTGCTGGGATAATTCCTGCTAAGGCACCGCAAACTATTAGTATTGTCAAAGCTTTTAAAGCCACTGCAATTTCGACACCGGGTTGATGAAACATTCCGGTATCCTGACCTTGTATTGCCACATTAATAGCTTCCATCAAAAATATTCCAGAAACCAATCCTAAATAACCCGCTAAAGTTGTTATCAAAATAGACTCTGCAATAACCTGACTTATGATACTGTATGGAGACGCACCAATTGCTCTACGAATACCAATTTCTTTGGTTCTTTCATTCACAATAATCAGCATGATATTACTAACTCCAATAACACCAGCTAATAATGTACCTACACCAACTACCCAAACCAATAAACTTATCCCTTTAAAAAGACCAAGTATTTTTTTGAATTCAACTTCACTGTTCCAGCTACCAATTGCATAAGGATCATCGGGAGAAATTTTATGACGAGCAGCCAAAAGTTTTTTCACTTTTGTTTCAACTAAACTCGCATCATATTGAGGTTTTGCGGTTATACTAAACCATCCTATTCTTCCTCCCCAATTAAATGCTTGTTGAAAGGTAGAAAAAGGGACATATACTGTTTGTGTTTTTTCTTCGGCCTCTCCACCTCCACTTTCAACGGTTGTAGTTCCGATAATTCTAAAATAGGTACCATTCACCATAATGTATTGACCAAGTGGATTTTCATCCTTTTCAAATAGTACCTCTTTAACTCTGCTTCCAATTACACAAACTTTTCTTTTTTCAAGAATATCTAAATCATTGATATACCTGCCTTCAAAAATTTTAAATGTTTGAATAAATATATTTTCAGGAAAATCGCCTCTAACTGCAAAAGGTCCGGTTTTTATACCGCGACTTACATTATTGTCACCTCTATAACCACCAAGTTGACAAGAAGGTGCCAAGTATTCAATTTCAGGGATATTATCTTTGATAGCCTGAACATCGTCAACAAGAAAATTATAAGTTCTGCCTCTTGGTAATCCTTGGTAGGCAATTGTGGTTGATTGAGTCCACATATAAATAGCATTGGTAGCAGAACCGCCAAATGATTTAGTAACTCCATTTTCAAGTCCTTTGCCCGAACCAAGCATAATCATTAACATGAAGATACCCCAAAAAACACCAAAAGCAGTGAGTCCGGTTCTGAGTTTATTTTTACTCAGAGTTTGGTAAATTTCGTTGAATCTATCGCTGTCTATAAACATGTTTATTCGTCTCTTAAAGCTTGAATAGGATGAATACTGGCAGCTCTTTTTGCCGGAAAATACCCTGCCAAAAGACCTGCAATTACCAACATTAGCATTGCTAATAGAGCCACATTTATATCAACCTCAGGATTTCTGAAAAAATCGGAACCAGGCACACTTGTTTTAAATAATTCCAATAGAAAAATACCTGCAATCAAACCAATATATCCAAAAAGCGAAGTAATAAAAACAGCCTCCTGCATCACAAGGAATATTATACTTCTAGGACTTGCACCTAAAGCCTTTCTTACACCAATTTCTTTGGTTCTTTCCTTTACAACAATCATCATGATATTACTTACACCAACAATGCCGGCAATTAAAGTACCTATTCCAATCAACCAGATAAACAAATTAATGCCTGTAATCAAACCCATAATCTTCTTGAATTCGGTAAGATTATTCCAAACAAAAACTGCTTTTTTATCATTAGGATCGAAATGATGTCTTCTTGCTAACATCGCTCTTAATTCATCTGTAAAAGCTTCACTTTTTTCCATATCATTTTCGTTAATTGTCATAACAATTTGGTCGATATGATTGGTGCCAGTAAACGCTTTTTGAGTAGTAGTTACAGGTACGTAAGCCCTTCTATTGTCTTCTTCATTTCCATCATCAGTAAAAACCCCAACAACTTGAAAAAGTATACCATTGATATTTATCTCTTTACCTAATGGTTGTTCTCCTTTTAATAAATCATCTGCAACTTTTTTCCCAATACATGCTACTTTTCTACAATCTTTTAAGTCTAAATCATTGATAAATCTACCTTGAATAACTACAATTTTTTCAGGATAAATCATTCCGGGATGAACACCTTTCATGTTAAAACTTCCATACCGATTTTTATAACTGAATAATTTCACATCCCACATATGCATTCTTGCACTGGCATGTTCCATATTCTTGTAATTTCTATTTACAAAATCGAAATCTTCATTGGTAAATCTAATATCTCTGCCCGGTTGGTAACCATCATATGCAACAGAAGTTTTTCCGGCATTTAGCCAAATACTATTCACAGCATCTCTGTTAAACTGATGCCTGACACCATTTCCCAATCCATTTCCAGCACCTAGCAATACTATTAGCATAAATATTCCCCAAGCAACGCTAAATCCTGTTAAAAAGGTTCTTAGCTTATTGCGGGAAAGATTCGCAAATATTTCTTGCCATTTATCTAAATCAAACATGCTTAAACTATTAAACCGTCTTTTAATCTGATTGTCCTTTGAGTCATTTCAGCGATATCATGTTCATGGGTTACAATAACTACTGTAATACCTTTTGAATTGATATCCTTCAGTAAGCTCATTACCTCATAACTTGTTTGAGTATCCAAGGCACCTGTTGGTTCATCAGCTAAAATCATTTTAGGTTGAGAAATAAGTGCACGAGCAATTGCAACCCTTTGTTTTTGTCCTCCTGATAATTCATTAGGCATATGATTTGCCCATGCCGATAATCCAACCATTTCTAAATATTCCATGGCCAAACTATTTCTTTTTTTCCTTGGAACTTTCTGGTAGTACAAAGGTAATGCTACGTTTTCCATAGCATTTTTAAATGAAATTAAGTTGAATGATTGAAATACAAAGCCAATAAACTGATTTCTTAATTTAGCCGCTTGAGTTTCATTCATATGTTGAATAAGCTGGCCATTTAAATGATAAGAACCGGCATCATAATCATCAAGAATTCCTAAAATATTTAACAAAGTAGATTTCCCACTACCTGAAGAACCCATAATAGAAACCATTTCGCCCTTTTCTATATCTACATTTATTCCTTTTAAAACCTTTAGAGAATTACCTCCAACGGAATAACTTTTCTCGATTGATTGAAGTTTAATCATGAATTATTTAGGGCTATTATTTGAAATTCGACCACCAATATGTTTAGCTAAAAAGTGCTCCATAGATCCATAAAAATCAAACTGATTTTCTTCATTAGCAAAACCATGACCTTCATTATCTTTAACCATATATTCCACTTGAATACCACGTTTTTTAAGCGCTTCTACAACTTGATCACTTTCTGCTTTATTTACACGAGGGTCGTTTGCACCTTGAGCAATAAATAAAGGTGCTCTAATTTTATCTACATAAAAAACAGGAGAAATTTCCCTTAATGAAATGGAATCTGATTGAGGATTACCAACCATCTCATGAAACATTTCCAAGTATGGTTTCCAATAAGGAGGAATAGTACCCATGAAAGTAAACATATTTGAAACACCAACATAATCTACACCACAAGCATATAATTCTGGAGTAAAGGTTAAACCTGCTAAAGTAGCATAACCACCATAACTAGCACCATAAATTGCTACTCTTTTCGGATCTGCAATTCCTTCTGAAACCAACCAGTTTACTCCATCTGAAATATCCTGCTGCATGGTTCTTCCCCACTGTTTGAAACTTGATTCCCAAAACTTTCTACCATATCCTGTAGAGCCCCTGAAATTCATTTGTAATACCGCATATCCTCTATTGGCCAAAAACTGAACTTCAGGATTAAAACCCCAGTAATCTCTGGCCCATGGTCCACCATGAGGATTTACTACAATAGGCAAATTTTTAGCATCCAATCCTTTTGGTAATGTAAGATATCCATGAATAACCAAACCATCTTTAGATTTGTAGGAAATGGGTTTCATCTCACTCATTTCATCTTCATTAATCCATGGAGCTCTTTCAATAATTTTAGTCAATTTATCATTGGTTATATCATAAAAATAGCTGGTACCTAAGGACCTGTCGCTCATTGTTCTGACTAAACATTTATCTTCATTTTTATTGGTACTAGTTATAATAATTTCATATTGATTACCCAGCTTCTGTTTAAGTTTTGCATAAATATCTTCTGTTGTTTTATCCAAAAACTTCATCTCTGTTTTTTCTGTGTGATAAGTAACAGAAGTTAGAACCTTACGCTTTCTTGAATAATCAAGATTTTCCAAATCAACATCAGGATGCTCAAACAAAACTTCAATTTCTTTACCCTTAGCAATATCAAATTTAACTATCGCTGATTTATCACGATTTAAATTGGAACAAGCATAAATATACTTATTGTCGAAGCTAAAAAACAAAGGATTTACTTGCTCTTTAAAGGAAGTTTGGAGAACCACTTTAAAAGGACTTTTTTCATTTTCACGATAAAGTAAATTTGACCTTACACCATCTGTTTGAACAGCTACACGAATGGTTCCAGTGTGGTCGGTTAGCCAATTGCTTATACCACCTGGATTCTCCGCAACAGATGTCATAACTCCGGTTTTAATATTTAATCTGTAAACATCAAATAATTCCGGATTACGCTTATTCATTTGCACCAAAACCTCATCTTCATAATCTATCAGTTCATCAACAATTTGAACCCTAACATTCTTAAATGGCGTAAGATCTTTTGGATTCTTACCATCAGCATCTACAGCAAACAGATGGAAATTTTCATCTCCACCATTATCCTTAACATAAATTAATCTGTTATTTGATTTCCAGAAATAAGAACTAATATTTCTATCTTCAACTGAAGTAACACGAAAAGTATCAATAGAACCAATTTTAGTTACAAAAACATTCATTCGGTTTTTGTACGGTTTAGTAAATGAAATCTTATCTCCATCCGGAGAAAGCAATAAATAGGAAATATCAGGATTCCTGAAAAAATTAGTAAGTGGGATGATGGGTGCCTGTTGATTTTTACTATTTCGGTCTGCACAAGAAACCAGTAAAACCGAAAACACAATCAAATAAAATAATCTAAAATTTAAAACCTTCTTCATACTCTTTTTCTCCAATCTGAACGTTCAGGTTAAGCTATAATAATTAACATTTTATCCCAAACTAATCAATAAAACAACAAAGAATATTAAATAAAAACAAGCTTAAAAAGTTTTAAATATGACCATCCGAGCTATTTTTTTGATAAACGGCCCTAAAACAAGATGCCACTCCAATTGGAGTGGCATCAATATTAAATTATTGCAAAGATTACCTTGAAATTCTAACAGGAAAATTTATATCTAAATCAGATTCTGAGGATGGATTATTGTCTTTTTCAACACCATCATAATGACTTAAAGTTACATTTAAATTGCCAAAAACCGGCCAGCTTGTATTGCTGCTATTAACTTTAATTTTAAAACTTAATCCAACAGGTCTGTTTTTTGAATCGAAATCTAAATATGTAGTGTTAAACATATCTTTTATCTCATTTGAAGCCGTAAAGAAAAACCTATGAACATCAGCCTCTTCAAGTATTTCTGAAGAAACTGTATCAATAGGATTTTTTGATTCATCTAAAACTAAAATATCAACTTTGTATTCATTGTTGTTATTCAAAGAAATAGTATCTATTGAAGGAACATTTCCTCCATCGCCATCCAAATCTTTCCATTTAACAAGATAAGTTTCGTTAACATTTGATTGATTTACTATGCTCAAATAAACAGAGGTAATTTGTTCCTGAGCATTATTTACCTCAGGATTTTTTGCTTCATCTTTTTTGCAGGAAGCAAATGAAATAATTGAGAAAATAAAAAGATATAAAAATATTTTTTTCATAATGTGTTTTTGAGTTTAACTCTTTAATTTTTTTGTTTGATAATATTGAATTGGGAATTGAACTGATAAGTAAATATTTCTTCCGGGTTCATCGGTAAAATACCTGAATCTATTCATATAATCCCGATATGAATTGTTCATTAAATTCCTTACTCCTATCACAAAACTCATGTTTGATAACTTTGTCTGAACTGTAAAAGCAGTTTGAAAATTTATTAAAAAATAGGCTGGTGGTGGAGCAACATAATCAAGCCCTTCTACAAATCTATTCTGCCTGAAAACTGACTCAAAATCTATGCTTGAAAAAATATCAGTGAAGTATTTCCATTTCGACTGATTTAATACAATTGAAGATTTTAATCTATTTGCAGGCATATAAATTAAAGGTTGATTGTTTGTAACATCATTTGCATACAAAAATGAATATGACAGATTCAACAAAAATCTTTTTGATAATGGTTTTGCAACTTGGAATTCAAATCCACTTAAATCCGCATTGGTTTGAGTAAACCTAAATGTTGGAAATGCCCCTCTTAAAGTAAGTGTTGCGTTTGTATCTGGTTTTGCGTAAATGAAATTATTTATAGTGTTTTTAAATAAATTAAAATCTATAGAAACAAAATCTGTTTTCCATTTAAAAGCCAAATCACTGTTATAGGCAAATTCCGGGACTAAATTCTCGTTCCCAATTTCAAATGAAGCCAAGCCATTATGTAAACCATAACTATAAAGTTCATTTACAGCAGGTGCTCTCCAGGCTGATGATTGAGTGAATTGTATTTGTAATTCAGAGCTTAAATGAAAAGCAGAGGAAGCTACAAATGTTAAACCAGAAAAATTCTTTTTAATCTCATTTATACTTGTACTAGATATTCTTTGATAAACTGATTGGAAACGAGAATCAAATCTTGCCCCTGCTTCTAAATTCCATCTTCCCGACTTGTACCTTTCGAAAATAAAAACACCAAAAGTTTGCGCTATAAAATTTGGAATAATTGGTTTTTGTGTACCAGAACTGATATTACTTTGAGTAAGGTAAGTAGCACCCATTTTGCCAGTAATTTTTCGAAACTCTTTGTGTTCAAATTGTAAATCAAAATTACCGGAATACAATTTTAAATCGTATGCAGGTAAAGTATGAGTTAAGGAGGCAGGATTCCAGCTTACGCCTCTGTCATACTCCATCCTATGGTTCATTTGATAGGCATACATTAAACGAATTTTACCCAATTGAGGATAGTCGTAATTTAATTTAGCAGCAAGAATATTATGAGTAACATTCTGCTTGGGCCTATTGATTTCGTAACTAAAAGGAAATTCAATTAATGGCTTTGAACTACTTATTGCCTTTTTCAAATCGCTGGTACTTGAAATATGTGCAGCTCTCATAATTCCTAATTCATTTTGGAAATAAGAACCTGTAATTTCAATCCCAAATGCCTCTGAAATTTGGTAAAGAGATGAAAAATTTAAATCCGTTTCTTTAAAACCGGTATTAGAAATCACATAATTTGGAGCTTTTGAATCACCACCAATTTTGTAACTACTTTGAAGCCTCCAGTTAAAATGCCTTTTGATTCCATGTGTACCATTTAACAAATTAGAAAAAGCAAAAGCTTTGTTATTTGAATAAGCATTCATAGAAACCACACCATCTATTCCAACTAATTGTCGATAAGGTTTTGGTGAAATTTTAATTACTCCCCCAATAGCCTCTGGACCATATTCAACAGAAGCAGCACCCTTAATTAACTCAATTTCATTGGCACTAAAAGGATCAATTTCCGGACCATGTTCAGCACCCCAACTTTGAGATTCAAGTTTAGTACCATTGTTAAACAATGCAATTCTATTACTATGTAATCCTCGAATAATAGGCTTAGAAATTGCGGGACCGGAACTTAAAGTTTGCATACCGGGAATCTGTTTAAACAAATCAGAAAATACCATAGCAGATGTTCTTTGAATTTGCAAAGCACTTAGTTTTATTCTCGATTGGTTTTCAGAACCAAATTCGGTCAATTCATGAGAATGTACAGTATATTCATGTAAATGAAAGTTAGTTGGACATAATAAAACCTCCAAAATCATATCGGCCCTTACATCCAAAACTTTTTCAAAAGAATGATAACCCACAAAACTTACCTGTACAAGGTTTAAGCCCGATTTTACTGAATCAAGAGTTACCAAACCATTATCATCGGTAAAATGAAAATGCCTATGTTTACTTATTTGTGCTGTGGCAGCAGGAAGAGAAATTCCACTCAAACTATCTAATACTTTGAGTTGAATTTTATAGAATTTACCCAAAGATTTTTCTTGAGCAAAAACATTGGAAAACAAAAAAGTAAACATAAGCACCCATATAAAAACAAGTGCCTTTTTCAAAAAAGTAATTTTTATTTAATAATAAAACCCGAAAGAAAAATAAGGCTCAGTTCGAAGCCTATTTAATTATTAAGATAATGATGGAGGTCCTTTATTAAAAAGGACAAATATTGAAGTCTTAAATAAATGAAGTTCTGTCTTTTGAATAATTGAACTTACTTTTCCTACAAAAAAATCGGAAACAGGAACAGAAATTTCGAATACTTTATTGAAATTAAATTGGCAAAAGAAACAATCAGGAGTAGATTCAACCAAATGGCTTTGATGCTCACATTCATGATTTTGAAGTAAATCATCCTGACAAGCATATTCATCAAATTTACAATGATGTGATTCATCGTTTCCAACAACGGCGATTCTGTGCAATTCATCTTGGTGGTGATGAAAAGCATTATATGGCAATAAGCTTATAAAAAATACTGCCAATAACAGAAAACCGAAAATTGCCTTTTTGTTCAAGATTGCAAATTTAATAAAGCAAACATGAATTTGTTTTAATTTGGATAAAAGGCGATAAAATGAAATTTAAAAAACGAAAACTTGGTAAAAATTAATTTTTGCTCGATTTTATTACTTAGATGAATTGACAAATAAGGTTTAAAAACTAAGTTTGCCAAAAATACCAATCATGAACAAAAGAGGAGATTTACATGCTGCAACTGGAAGTAAAATAAGTTGCAAAGGATGGGTTCAAGAAGCTGCATTAAGAATGTTACATAACAATCTTGACCCTGATGTGGCTGAAAGACCTGAGGATTTGATTGTTTATGGAGGAATTGGAAAGGCAGCCAGAAACTGGGAAAGTTTTGATTTAATAGTAAAAGCTTTACAAGATTTGGAAGATGATGAAACACTTTTAATTCAATCAGGCAAACCTGTAGGTATTCTTCCAACTCATCCTGATGCCCCAAGAGTTATCATATCAAATTCAATGTTAGTTCCAAAATGGGCTAATTGGGATACTTTTCATGAATTAGATAAAAAAGGATTGATGATGTATGGCCAAATGACAGCAGGAAGCTGGATTTACATTGGTTCACAGGGAATTGTTCAAGGAACTTATGAAACATTTGCCGAAGCAGCTCGTCAACATTTTGGTGGAAGTTTAAAAGGTACTTTAACTGTAACTGCAGGTTTAGGAGGAATGGGTGGCGCTCAACCACTTGCTGTAACCATGTGTGATGGAGTTTGTTTAGCCGCTGAAATGGTTGAATGGAGAATTAAAAAGAGACTTGAAACCCGTTACTTAGATGTAATGAGCAGAGATATTGATCAGGCAATTGATATGGCTCTTGAAGCCAAAGCGCAGGGTAGAAGATTATCAATTGGGGTTGTTTGTAATATTATTGATTTACTTGAGCGTTTAATCGAAAGAAATATTACACCAGATTTATTAACTGACCAAACATCAGCTCATGATCCACTAAATGGCTATTATCCTGAAGGATTAGTTGAGGAAGTTTCGGACAGAATGAGAAAAACTGAACCTGAAAAATATGTAAGACTTTCATTAGATACCATGGCACATCATGTTAAACTAATGATAACCTTACAAGAAAAAGGAGCGATAGTATTTGATTATGGAAATAATTTAAGAGGTCAAGCACACGACCAAAGAAATTTAAAAAATGCATTTTCATTCCCTGGTTTTGTTCCAGCTTATATCAGACCATTGTTTTGTGAAGGAAAAGGTCCATTCAGATGGGTTGCTTTGAGCGGAGATCCACAAGATATCTATACAACAGATAAAGTAATGAGAGAGTTGTTTCCTGAAAATACTTCATTGCATCGTTGGTTAGATATGGCTCAAGAGAGAATTGAATTTCAAGGATTACCTGCAAGAATATGCTGGATTGGACAAGGAGATAGAGAAAAAGCAGCATTAGCATTTAATGAGTTGGTAAGAACAGGTAAAGTTAAGGGACCAATTGTAATCGGTAGAGACCACTTAGATACAGGGTCTGTAGCATCACCAAACAGAGAAACAGAAGCAATGAAAGATGGTTCGGATGCAGTTGCGGATTGGCCAATACTAAATGCATTGATAAATACTGCAGGAGGAGCAAGTTGGGTAAGCGTTCATCATGGAGGTGGAGTGGGTATGGGCTATTCTATACACGCAGGAATGGTTATCCTTGCTGATGGAACAGAAGCAGCAGCAAAAAGACTAAAAAGAGTGTTACATAATGATCCTGCAATGGGAGTAATAAGACACGCTGATGCTGGATATGACATAGCTATTGATACAGCTCGTAAGCACAGACTAGATTTAAAACAGAGATTAGAGGAAAAATAATTTGTTTGAATAAAAAAGAAAACCGGAGTGAAAGCTTCGGTTTTTTTTATTTAATGAAGTAAAAACAGACCCCTATAAAAGAACCAAGGGCCGCTTACGCGGCCCCGGCTCAACCTTTACTCAAGCCATTCTTCAATGGCAAGCTCTTAATTTCGGGTAAATTAGGCTTAAGCGGGAGCTCTACAGTCCTTCACCCCAATTTGTTATGACTTCCATTAACAGGAGACTCACAACAATTAATAAAAATGATATCAGGGCTATCTTTTTGGCTTTCATAATCAATATCCAAATATGCCCCTAATACTTTAAATAATTATTCAAACCCTTCAAATGGTTTGTATAGACTATTAATTGGTTAATAATTATATAATAGTGGAAAGATTTTCAAGGCTTTTCAGAAAAGCCTCTTTCTTTCTTCTCGAAACCTCAACTTCTGCACCATCCAACATCACTGCAATACCACCCTCACCTTTTACATACTTCTTTATAAAACGCAAGTTAATTAAATTTGAATGATGTACCCTACAAAAATTATAATTCTGTAATAATTCTTCATATTCCTTTAAGGTTCTGCTAACTAAAATTGGTTTTTCGTTAACCAAAAAGAAGCGAGTATAATTTGCATCAGACTCACAACGAATGATTTGATCAAGAGAAATGAATAAAATTCCTTCTGAAGTAGGCAAACTCAATTTATAATTCTGGTTGTTTATTGCCTTTAAGTTATT
>JAIYDG010000381.1 GCA_027487625.1 Bacteroidota bacterium | reverse complement strand
TTGATATCTGATTTTTCTTTTGGATAGCTAAAGTTTGCTGGTGTTTGAATTGCCCATGGTAATCTTCCGTTTTTGCTTACATAAGTATCACCTGTTGCGATATTACTTGCATCTCTGTTAGTACCGAATATTGAACCATTAGCTAAATCTGTTGGCGTTTTTCCTGCTAAGTGAATTTCGTATCCTCTGCCCATACTTCCATTCCAGATAAATGGATTGTAGCAACTTAATCCAAATGTTGAAAGACTTGGACCATTGCTTACATTAAAAGCAATATTGTAAGTTACAGCAGGACTAGTTCCACCTGGCTTCACTGTATTCCAATTAGTCATTTCATTACGCATATTTTGGAATAATACTAAAACTGCATTTGTTTGACCTGATTCTAAATTAGCACCCGTTACTCCACTTACTTTGCTTCTTTCAACAGGGAACTGAACACCAAATCCGTTTTGGAAAGAACCACCAGTTGCACGTAAAGTTAAACTTCCTTCAACTCTTACAACTTTGTTTGAAGCATTGGTTACAACATTGTAGTTATAATTAACAACAACATCATTCAAATCATAATCACCTGTTGATGGCCATTGGTCTTCGAAAGCAATTGAACCAGTACCTGTAGGATTATTGAAAGCTTTGTTTGGATCAGTTGGATAATCATCATCTTCATCATCAACACCATCGCCATCACCATCTTTAACTGGAGGTAATGGTGGAATATCTTCATCATCACAAGCATCGATAGGATTTGAAGTTGTATAAAACATTACATCATTAAAATCATGATCACAATTATTCAAATCGCGTTTGATATCTTCAAAACCCATCACAATTCTGTGGTTAGCTAAATCACTTAATAAAACCATGTGTTGTTTTAATGAATTATCAGCTTCAGGATTGAAAGATTTTTCACCAAAAACTGTCCATAAACCAGGAGTTACGCCATTCCAACCATTAGAACCACCTCTCCAACCATTTGAAGCAATACCATATCCAATTACAGTTCCGGCAGGGAAAGTTCCTAATTTCACTTTGTTACCAGTAGTTAATCCACCACCAGAATTTGTCCATGAGGTATTAGGAAAAACAACTGTGTAATTACTAATATCATTAACAGAAGCAGGAGGATTGTTTTCATTATAAGTATAATAAAACAATACATTTTTGTATGAAGCACCTTCACTAACAAAAGTTACAAAAACATCAGCCAATTTATTTACATGAATTGTACGAACTGCGTTTGCATCTAACATTGGAGAATTTGCATTTAAACGAATACCAGATGGCAAAGCCGTTGCAATTGAATTCATTAGCCCTTGACCCACTACATCATTTGTTTCTAAATAATTAGGAACACCACCATCTGATGTCATTGACCAAGTGCGAGTTGAAGGAAGAACATTAAATTTATTAACCACAGCTTTTCCCAAATTGGTATTTGTAATTTCTTTTGGAGTAACTGTAGTAAACTTAACTGGATTAGATCCACCTAAAGTGATATTGATATTTGATGAAGTTAAAGGAATGATAATATCTTCTGCAATACCAATGAAAGAAGTGTTAAATACTATTTCTTTCATGCCTGAAGGTAAAGTTAATGAAGTTGTAAATTCACCTTGTGCATTGGTAGCACCTTGAACTAAATTAACACCCTGATTTACCAAACCATCGTTCATCAATCTTACCATTTTTGAAGGAACAGCTATGTCTTGGTTATCCTTTAATTTTATTGTTATAGAATAAGTTTTGGTAGTTTCCCATTTAAAACCAGCAGGCGCTTTTAAATCTTGCATGCTAGATACATTTACAGAAGAAGCATCTGTTGTGCCCGAAGTTTCATTATACTTCGTGACTAAATCTTTTTTACATGAACCTAGTAAAGCTAAACCTAGGAACAATGGAAGATAAATTTTTTTCATTTTGTGATTTTTGTGTTTTTATATAGTAAGCTAAACTTGTGCCATAAACCACAAATACCTAAGAATCAATACACAATAAAAAAGAAAGACAAAACAATCAACCCAAAACGAAACTTTTTCCCAAAAAGAGAAAGCACAAGACGAGATTGGTATCAGAATGCTAGCTTTGTAGTAATTATAAAAGTTTAAACACCTTGACCGCAAATAAGAATTGCTTTTAGTACAACATTAGAGTCAATTACTCAAAATTGAAGGCAATTGTCAACTTCAAGAATTGAATTTCGCCCATTCAGGGCTTAAGAAAATTCTGTTGATACTGAAATCCTTTTAAAAGTTGACTAATCATTTTTCATTTATAAGCCTAAAATACAGTGACTGATTTTAATTAAACTTACTTAGAATCAAAACAAATTTTAACTTCTAAAATTGAAAGCCAAAAGCTAAAAGCCAAGAGCCAAAAGCCATACTTACAAAAATCCCCGTGCAAGTTAATGCACGGGGATTTTTGTAAGTAAAGGTTGAGTCGGTAACGATCTAAATTCTATTTGAATGTAGCTTCACATTCTTATTGATTATTCTGATTTATTTCTTCTTTCGATTAATAAATGTTCTCTGTGTTTCTATATCCACTTTCGTTAGCGTACCAATTAGTGAATAATGTTCCACCTGATACTACCCAAGCTGCGAACTTGCTGTAAGCTGTATTGATATCTGATTTTTCTTTTGGATAGCTAAAGTTTGCTGGTGTTTGAATTGCCCATGGTAATCTTCCGTTTTTGCTTACATAAGTATCACCTGTTGCGATATTACTTGCATCTCTGTT
>JAIYDG010000135.1 GCA_027487625.1 Bacteroidota bacterium | reverse complement strand
TAGTTGAAATATTAATAGCACAAAAATCTTCGGCTATAGTTGAATTAATGCCTGAAAAATTACCCCCTATAAAAAGTTGCGCGTTTTTTAAAATAAGTGTTTTAATTTCAGCACTTGACGACCCACCTATACTATTTAATTTCCAATTGGTTAATTGCCCATTATTAGTATTATAAACAGCTAAATGCTCTCTTGACTTTCCTCCAACACTTGTAAATGTACCACCAGCAAACAAACTTTTTGTGGAAACGGCTAAGCAAAAAACTGTATCATCTGCACTATAGTCATAAATTAATGATCCATTATTTGTTAAATCAAAGGAGGCAATTGATTTACGATTTACACCAGCAATATTATTAAATGATCCACCAACATATACCATACTATTGGTTAATGCCAAGGCATAAACTTTACCATCGGGCATTGGGTTCCAACTTAAAGCCCTACTGTTAGATAAATTAATTGCAGCTAAATTATTACATGATTGTCCTCCAATAAAACTAAACTGCCCACCTACATACATTACACCATTGTTAATTGCTAAACAAAAAACAGAGTTATTTGCGTCTGCATTCCATGTAGTAGCTTTTCCATCTGTTAAATTTAATGCTGCAATATTATTTCTGGCTTGTGTACCAATTCTATTAAAACTTCCACCAACATATGCTAAGTTAGCATTAATAACAATAGTAAAAACCTTATCATTTGCATCGGGGTTCCAAGCCTGTAAGCTGCCATCGAACAATGAAAATGCAGCTGCATAACGCCTATTTTCGTTATTGGCTATATTAAAATTTCCTCCTACGTATAAGATATTTGCATTAACTGCAATGGTGTAAACTTCATTGTTTATCGCAATAGGTAAACTATTTAATTCACCTGTTAGCAAATTAATGGAAGCTACTTTATTACATAATTTTCCAGCTGCAATTAAAAAATTACCACCTACATAAATTGAATTTGTGTTGGCAGACACAGTAAATACTTCAGCATCGGTTTCTGTTGTAAAGTTAAGTTTAGCACCGGTAGTTAAATTATATGCCTCAACACGACCTAAAACAATGGTTCCTGAGGAACCTGCATCTGTATTTATACCTCCAGCGTAAATGGTATTGCCAACGATAGACATGGACAAAACATTTAATGTAGTTGCTTTGGGGCTCCATGATGTTTGCTGTCCTGTGCTTGTATTAAAAGCAGATAACCCTTCAACACCTCCAACAAATACTGTATTCTGGTGAACCAATAATGATCTTACATTTGAGAAATAAGTGGGACTCCAATTAGTTAAACTTCCATTTAAGGTATCTAAACTGGCTAAATATCGTTTTGTAGTATTGTTAACCATTAAAAATGGACCACCAATTATAATTGAATTATTTGTAGCTGATATGGCATTAATTGTATTATCTACAATTGGATTCCATGAATTTAAAGTACCTGACTCTAAATTAAAACTAGCCAATCTCCCTCTTCCTAAATTGTTTACTGCAGAAAAATTCCCGCCAATGTATAAGGTATTTCCTAAAAGTGTCATGGTATTGATAATGCCATTTACATTTGGATTCCAATTAGAAATTTCTTGGCTTAAAACATCAATAGCGGCAAGCCTATTTCTAACTATACCGCCAATGGTTAAAGAACTTCCACCCACATACAATTGGTTATTATTTGATAACAAAACATTGATTGCTCCTAAATAGGGAATTCTATCCTTATCAATTATTCCATTTGCTAAATTAATTTTACAAATAGTACCACCAGCAATTGTTCTTCCTGCCAAATACAAATCATTGTTTTGAATATGAAGTTCATCAAAAAAGGTAAAATCGGAAATATTTAAACTATTGGCTAAGCCTGAAATTTTATTAATGCCTGCAAATATTTTACGCGAAAGTGAACCTATTGATGCAAACGAGCCACCTACATAAACTATGCTATCTTTAACTGATATTGATTTGATACTAGCATTTGCTGATGGATTCCAACTAGTCATCATATTTGAGTTGATATTTATTTCGGCTAGGTAATTTCTAGTAATGCTATTCACTGCTGTAAAATCTCCTGCTATATATAAGCTATTTCCATCTAAAACCATATCGTTAATGGTATTATTGGTTGAAATATTTAAAGCAGTTGCAATACCTGTAACCTTATCAATAGCACCTAAATTATCACGAAAATTGCTACCAATTGTGGTAAATTTTCCTCCTATAAAAATTGTATTGGCATTTGATGCCATGCAAGTTACACCAACAGAATTTACATTAGGATTCCAGCTTGTGATGCTTCCATTAGTTATATTAAATGCTACCAAACGATTTCTGTTTTGTCCGTCTATATTGGTAAATAACCCTCCAACATATAATAAATTGCCATCAAGCAAAAGACTTAATGCTGGAAGATTAGGACTTGGATTCCAATTGGTAACTTTTCCATTTGAATCTAATTGCGCCAAATAATTTCTATCAATATTTCCTACCTTAGTAAACTCACCAGCAATATACCAGCCTCCTTTACCATCAGCAATTGCTGCGCTAACTTTCCCATTTGGTTCTTCAAATTTATCGACTACTGAATTGTTAAATAAATTTATCAAGGCTCCATTCTTTTTTACAAGACCATAACCCGTAAAATTACCACCAACGTATAATTTATTATCCTTAAAAACGAGTGAATTTACACTTGAATTAAATCCAATATTACCAAAAGTTGCATTTACATTTCCTAAGCTATCAATATGCGCAATTTTATTTCTAACACTATCTCCAATCATGGTAAAATCGCCACCAATATACCAACCACCTTTACCATCGGGAACTGATGTTTTTACAGTAGCATTGGGCATTGGAGCCGTAATTTTTAATTTTCGAGAATTTAAATCAAAAATAGACCCATAATTCTTTGTTTCGCCAAAAGTATTAAAATTGCCTCCCACATATAAAACATTGTTTAAAAGAGAAATAGAATTAACTATTTTATTAAATCCCTTTTTATCAAAAAAATCAGATACGTTTCCTTGACCATTTATATGAGCAATTCTATTACGATTAAATTCACCCACTTTTGTAAATTCACCACCAATAAACCAACCCCCTTTTCCATCAGAAACTACGGCTTTAACTTTTCCATTGGGTTTTGGAAAATTTGAATTGGCTATATCCGGATTGTGATTAATTATATTAGCAAATGGGCTACTTGGACCAACGTAATCAAATTTACCACCTACATATAATAGGTTATTGATTGTATCGCTTATTACAGAGTTTATTTTACCATTAGGTTGCCACCAAGTGGTTTCTACTTGTAAATTTTGAGCACTGGCTTTTAATGCAAAAGTTAGCAGTACTATAAGCAGTCTTTTCATAGATTTAAATTCCATCTGAATTGATTTACTAATGTTATTCCAAGAAAATTACTGCTTTTAAAAATTAAAAAAGACGATTATCTATTTCTTTACATAAAAATAGTATTTCATCTTAGAATTATTGGAAATTTTAATTCTTTCAGTGAAAATTAATCATTCATTTTACTAAAATTTTATGTGCCTTCAGGTACATAAAATTAGTAGAACATTAATGAATAAAATCAACCAATGTCATCATAGGTATATGATTTGCACTAAAAAATGATTTTAGAAAATGTACTTGTTACATTAAAAAAACAGGCAAAAAGTAGAATCAAGATTGTTAATTGTATTCTATTTCTCTTTGTAATAAATCACTCCTTTATTGGAGGCATTACAAAAGTTGATATCACTTGGATCAGCCAAATTGTATATGTCCAATCCTTTTTGTTCCATATAATCTTCATAAACAGAAACCGCAAGCTTTGGAAATACAAGTCCTGTATTTTTTGCAATACCCATTTTCCTATCCAGATCAAATGCCCCATAGCTATTCCCCTTGCGATAGCCGTAAAGTTTATGGTTTAAGGAATATTTTTCCATGAAGTTTATTTCGTTCTTCCAAATCTGATCATACTCTATTTGAAGTAATATGATGTTTTGCTTATTAATCAAGCCGAATTTACCATCCTTTCTCACCACAAAAATTCCTTGGTGATAGGTCTTTAAACAAAGGTTTTGGTCTACCTTATAAATCGTTTGTTTCTTAAAAGTAAATTCCCCTCCTTTTCCTTCATCATTACTTTCATATCCCAACTCATCAAAGTCAAATCCTATATATTCAAACATAATTGGAACGATTTGTATGCCCCTTTCATTTAAAAGCCCAAAACTCCATTTACCTGTGGAAGCATCTTTAATTCCAGCCATATACATACTGGCAATTGGATTATCAAAATCTATGTATTGGTTGCGTAAATAAATCAATGAATCATAGATTTCATTTGAACGCTTAAACTCTGAAAAATACAAGCCATATTTCTTATCCTTTAAAAAAATCAAGGGCTCCTTTTGAGATTGATGGGTATAGGGTTCAGCAAAAAACACTCGCTCACCTACTGCCAATTCTACCATATTATCACCATACAAAAAGGTCTTTTCATTAACAGGTCTAAAATTAGCTGGTATAGTATTTTCCTTCAACTTATCAGCTGAAGGCATTTGTTCTATTGAACTATTATCTCCATCAACTGTAGGGACAAATTCTTCTCCACCACCATCAATTGAACCCACCTCATCAGTTTCAGGAATTAGCGCGCTTTGTTCATTTATATAGGGTTTGCGTTTATGTTCGCCACTTTTAGCATCGTAATAAATTACATCATGTGCATAGTTTCCCTTTTTGTCGGTATAGGTGCAAATCATAACACTTTCTTGGTTGGAATAGTTCCTTTCCATATTAAAATTAGACACGTGATCTAATAAAGGAGTTAGCATTAGTTGCTTACGAGGATCGTATAACAAGATACTCACTTTTCCATCTTGAAGCTTTGCTAAAATGGCTATATTTCCTTTATGTGCTTTGGCTGCTGGTGAAACCACCATTCTAAAACCGCGTACATTTTCTTGTAGCAATTTTTCTCCTTTAAGGTTATAAAAATTACTGTTATTACTCGTATAAGCACTTTCGGTTCCTACAATTATTCCTTCATCTAAATAAGTAAAATGATTGTGTTCACTTTGAGAAATAATTTCTTTGTTACCCAATAATACTCCTTTTAGTATTTTCGGTTCTTGGTTTAAACCCGATTTAATATTACTTAAACTAGCAAACTCAAACACATTTTTGCCTATGGGCGAAATGGAAGTATAATGTGGACTCAATACCAATTTACCAGAAACATCTGATAAGCCAAACAAATTACCTACGCGATAAGGCACAAGTATTTTTTCTTGTGCATAGCTGTCTAAGGTTGTCAAACACATCAACATCAAAACAAATAAATGCAAGAGTGTTTTGCATCTAATAGACTTGTTTAATCTCATATAAACGAAGGTATTCATTACTGTAAGAAAAGCAAAAACAACAGGATGTTAAAAATTATTTGTAGTGGAAAAAATTGTTACATTTATCTACAAAACAATAAAATATTGTATTTTTGTAACAGTTTTATAGCTAAAGAACAGGATTAAATTAAAAATCATAATGAAAAGTGGACAAATCATTAAGGCATATAGAGAGAAAATGCAACTCTCACAAGAGGCAGTAGCAGAATTTCTTAATATTAAAAGGGAAGTTTTAAGCTATTATGAAACTGAAAGCCGAGAAACACCGCTTGAAGTATTTGAAAAACTATCAGACTTATTTGGGATAGGATTAGATGAGTTTTTTGAGGAGGATGAAAACCAAATAAAAGCAAATGTTGCATTTGCTTTTAGAGCAAATGAAATACTTCCTGAAGATTTAAATGCGATAGCTGATTTCCGAAAAGTTGTAAAAAATTATTTCAAACTAGTTGATTTAGAGAAAAAAATATGATTGGAAATTACCATTTGCAAAAACAAGCCATGGAGTTTCGTTTAAAAAACGGAATTGGTACTTGTGAGCCAATAAGATTAAGAAGTTGGTTACTAAAGCTAAAAGTACTTACTGTTTTTAGACCAATGTCAGAAAGTTTCTGCGGCATGGCTTTAAAGTATGGCGAAAGTCGATTCATTCTAGTTAATTCAAATCACTCCTTAGGTAAACAACATTTTACTATTGGACATGAATTGTATCATCTCTTTCAGCAAGAAAATTTCACAAATATGGTTTGCAGCACTGGCAAATTTAATAAAAAGGATAAGGTTGAATTTGAAGCAGATTGTTTCGCATCATACCTGCTTCTGCCTGAAGATTGTGTTTTGGGATTAATGCCTACTGAGGAAATTGGAAAAAATAAAATTAGCCTCGAAACAATAGTAAAAATAGAACAATATTTTGCTTGTTCAAGAATAGCCTTAATGTTCAGATTAGTCGGTATGGGATTAATAGATTTTGAAAAATATGAGCAATATACTGTTGGTGTTAAAAATAGTGCTTTAGAGTACGGTTACGATAAATCGCTATATGAAAAAGGTAATGAAAATCTAGTGATTGGAGATTATGGTGGCAAAGCAAAAAAACTTTTTGAAAAAGAAATAATTTCCGAAGCTCATTATGTAACACTTATGAGTGATATATGGATAGATTTAGAAAAAGAAAAGGAGAATAATGAGCAAGCAGTTATCTGAACCTTTAATATTGCTAGATGCTGATGTGGTAAGACATTTTATAAACGGAATTGCTTAGATAATCCATTTACAAACTGATTAATGTTTGGTGTATTTCATCTTTTAATTTTGGCAATACCTTTACCTCATCTGCAAAACTTTT
>JAIYDG010000570.1 GCA_027487625.1 Bacteroidota bacterium | reverse complement strand
CAGTTTTGATTGAAGTAATGCAATAAGTAAGTCTGAAATAAAACAACATAAACTCAATTAATTCTTTTATTTCTTAATAACATAATGATCCAAAACTGTCTGACGAACTTCATTTCCATAAATCAAGAACTCCTTTGGAGGTCTTACAAATTTACGTGGCACAAATTTCCATTGACATCCTAAAAATAGTAAAGGCAAAGTTTTTACATTTACATTTTACATTTTACGTTCAATGAGTAGTATTACTGTAAAAGTCGTTATAAATAAATGTTTAACGTATTATTTGAACGGCCCTTAATACTACTGCACCACACATGTGAATCGAAACAAAAAATGAGGTTAAACAAGGGTATCTTTGTTACCTAAATCTTGGCACCGCCTAAAAAAACTTGTTTTCAGCGTTACTTTGTTTCATAACTCTTGTGAGCAGTGTCAAGAAAAACATTCTTTCTCTACTGCATGGTGTTAGCTAGGGCCCTGTGTTACAAACTTTTTTTCGAAATGATTATGAAAATTAACAATAAGATAAGCACAGATCTATCAACTAACGCCCTGCATTTCGAACTTAAATTCGAAACTACGAATCAGTTTTCAAGTCGCAACAAAGATTCATCATTTTTTCATTAACTACGTTAAAAGCAACTTTTCGGAATAAAAATTTCGGAAAAAAACATCTTTCACAGGGCCTTAGTCGATGTAAGCAGTTAGTATCGTCATTGCACTCTTGTGCACGGGTGGCGTCAGTTAAACTAAACAGAAATTTTAAGACGTGAACATCTCAATTAACGTATTTTGTGCTAAAATATTACTAAAATGAATAAAAAGATCACTTGTGAAGAACTTGAAGCTAAAATAAATCGATTAAAAAGGGATCTCCAATTCTTCCAGGTTAGTCTACGTAGTTAACGTAGTTAACAATATAACTTAACTATTTCAATACATCTAGATTAAAATTAACGTTTGCACATTAAACTATTAAAAATTATATAATAAAAAATTATTTAACATAACAACAATTCTTCCAGATTGCTCTCAAACAAGCTAAAAGGAGTGAAGAACTCGAGATTCGTCGTCAAAAACTGAAAGTCATGCAAGAAATTAATGCAACAACAAAAAAGTCAATTGAGTTGAAGAGCCAGGAGAACTTAAACCTCAAGAAGGCCCTTCAGGTCATCTCAAACACTGAAAAATGAAGACAAAATCTCGCATCACAATCAATGATCAGTTTTAAGTAGTTTAAACTAATCCAAATAAAGTAAATCTTTTAATCACATCTTTTTTGAATGGCCCTTAGCACCATAATACTGCATGACAACAAAGACACCAATAAAAAAACTGGTTTTTCAGCGTTGGTTCCTTTGTTCCCAACATATTATGACTAGTCTAAGCTAAGACACTAACTCGTTAACACTTACAAATTCATTTTTAAATCAAATTAACTTCATTCACCAACCACAAAAATGGCACACCAATTCGAAACAAAACTCAGAAGGCTGGAACGTGATCTCCGATATTTCAAACAACAATTGCAACAAGCAACAAGGCAAGAACGGATAGCTATTCTAGAACAAATCCGGAATGTGGAACAAGAAATCTTAAACACACTCAACGAACAAACAGCTGAACTAACCAGGCAAAATGAAAACATGATGAGAGCAGTTGCAAACTTGGCCAAAATGAACAAGACGAAGTAAACAACATCACAATGTAGTCAATCGTAGTGTTATCAATAACATTGTAAAAATATGTGCTAAATTTATGTTTCTAATTAATTAATGTCATTGAATCATTACTTATTCACATAAATTTGATGCCCATAAATAAACAACAGCATTGCAAAACAAATTTTTTTTCCTTATTTACATAATAACACTGTAATAAAGAATGAAATAGTACCAAAAATCTATTAAGAAATGAAGAACTAAAATAAACAGTCAAATTCTTTATTAACATCTCTTCAAATTCTTTTACTTTAGTTAACAAAAATACGCGCATTCATATTATTGTCCATAAAAAGTATATTTTACCACTAGTTTCTATATACTTCACTTAAACAATAGATTAAAGTGTAAGTGTAAAATAGTACTTAATGTCCCACAAAAGTATATGTAGCTAATACTTTTACTTATTGAACATTATCATTTAGGTTACGAGTATCTGTTGCAACAAGTTACAGGAACCTTATACTACTTACAATTAAGTTTAAAATAGTTCTTCTAAACTTCTAAAAATTAACTCGTAGCATTAGGCTTTTTCAAAGTGTACACTTAAACTTGCTCAGTATTAAACACTACTTTTAAACTTATCAATTTTGACACATTTAGATTCATATTCAGCTAAAACAGTAGCATTAGGCTATTACAACCAGTACAATTAAGGTTGACAAATATTTAGCATAAGATCTAATCATTTCTTGCGCAGAAAATATCTCGATTTCTTCTTCATTTTAGAATCGAATCTTGCCATCTTCAACCTCCTCAACAACCTCTGAATCCGATTCCTTTCCTTCATAAGAAGTCTTTCGAAAATAAGAACTGAAATAAATAATAAAAACTTTATTTCATTTGTTCACAGATAAATTTTCCATCAAATCACAAAAATCATTATTAAAAACGATTGAATCGATAAGTTCATCCAAGCATGCTAGGCACTCATCACATTGACAATATTGATCTGCAAACAAATAAATTAAAGCTTCAATTTAAATCAATAATTACCTTCAAAACCTACCAAACTTTTCAAAAATAACTATTTTCTATCGAGAATAACAATAAAGTACTTAGAATCTGTCCAAAAATAAATATATTTCTAACAAAACTACAATAAAATGAACAAAAATCGATAAAAACATGCTAATCACTTTTGTAAAAGACAGTTAAACATCACAATCAGTAATCATAAAAAATCATCATATCATCCAATTGATTTTGCAATTGCTCTTTTTCACGTTGCATTCTATCACACTTTTCCAAAGCAATGATCAACTTCTCATTTGTTTCAATTTCTTTTTTGCCCAATTCAACGTACATTCGAAACATTCTTCCGAACT
>JAIYDG010000509.1 GCA_027487625.1 Bacteroidota bacterium | reverse complement strand
TAGTAAATCGAAACCAATTAATTTCAATTTCCACCAAATTAATCCTGTTCCTAAAACCAAAACTGTGGTACCAAAATGGATGATTAATTTATTAACCGGAATGGCTTCGATTCCATAATTCACCCAAAAACTTTTAGTGAAATTATAAACTAAAATGATAGCCAAAATACTTCCATTCATCCAAAGGATATTAAATATGTTTTTGAATGTGAAAGTTTTATCTCTGAAATAAACATGTGCAGCTTCATATCCACTAAACCAAATGATGAAATATCCGAAAACCAATGAAGCATGGTTTGGGATAATGATATAGGAAATCATTGAAACCAATGAAATTACATAAGCAATCATAGTTCTTGAGCTGAGGTGATTCAGGTATTTATAAAAAACAAAATACAACATATAGAACCACCATTCGTAAGATAAAGACCAAAGTGGTGAATTACCCATGAAATAATAAAACCAGACTCCGGGCTTATCGGTTCCATAATCCTGTAGCATTAAACTTGTGCCAATAAACGAAGACCAATCAAATCGTTTAATAAACATTCCATCTATTAATGCAACAACTATACTCAAAATAAATGCGAGTATTAAAATTGGATAAATTCTTCTGAATCTTTTAATAAAATATTCCTTGAATGATTGTCTTCTTGGCGATGAGGTGGCAATATAAATTACAAATCCACTTAATAAAAAGAACAAAATAACAGCTTGCTGACCAAATCGAAATATTTCTTTAATTAAGGCTGGTGTATAATCATTTGTGTGTGTCCAATGGCCAATTGCTACGTACAAAGCCGCGAATCCTCTTAATGCGTCTAACTTATTGAAATGCATAAATAAAGCTTTTTAAAATTACTGCAATTTAAGTGCCTGATAAATTACTTAAATAGAATTTACCAACAGGTTGATGTAAATTCTATTTAATTGGATTTTTTTCTAATTTGAACAAAATACTATAATATCTAAATTCTTTCAAATTGGGAATCCTATATAAAAATGGGATTTGCATCCAAAAAACACTTCAAAGCTTAAATTAATGATGTTAAAAAACTTCAATAAAATAAAAAAGGGCAGATATTAGTTTTAGTAAAAATCTGCCCTTTTTAAGATTAATAATATCAAATTACTGAACCCAACTTAAATAATAAGCTGGATCTTCTACTGACATTGCTGCTGCTGTAATTTGTAATGGATAAAAAGGATCAATCATAACAGCTAATTCCTTTGTTTCGGTTTTCCCAATCGATTTTTCAACAGTGCCAGGATGTGGACCATGAGGAATTCCTTTTGGATGCAAACTAATCATTCCTCTTTCGACGTGTTTTCTGCTCATAAAATCACCATCAACATAATACAAAACTTCATCACTATCAACATTACTGTGGTTGTATGGAGCAGGTATAGATTGTGGATGATAATCGTATAATCTTGGAACAAATGAACATACTACGAAATTATGTCCTTCAAAGGTTTGGTGAATTGGTGGCGGCATATGAACTCTACCTGTAATTGGCTCATAATTATGGATGCTAAATCCATAAGGAAACTGGTATCCATCCCAACCAATTGCATCAAAAGGATGAGTTGCATAAGTATAAGGATAAATTAAATCCTGCTTTTTAATAAGAACTTTGAAATCACCATGTTCATCGTGAGTTTCAAGGTTTTCGGGAAGTTTTATATCACGCTCACAAAAAGGTGAATGTTCTAAAAACTGTCCGTAAGAATTTAAATAACGTTTAGGAGCACGAATTGGAGAAAAACTTTCAATAATCATCAATCTGTTTTCTGATGAATTAAAATGTATTTGGTAAATAATCCCTCTTGGAACAACCAAATAATCACCATATTCAAAATTGATATTGCCATAAAGTGTTTTTAAAGTACCAGAACCTTCATGTATAAAAATGATTTCATCGGCATCTGCATTTTTATAAAAGTAGTTTTCCATACTTTTTTTAGGTGCAGCAGAACTCATGTATAGATCTCTGTTAAAAAGCATAACAGTTCTCGACTCCAAGTAATCATCTTTAGGAGCAGTTTTAAATGTTAAAAAACTTCTATTTTGAAGATTTTTAGGTAATGCAGCTTCCGGAGCAACATTGTATGCTTCTCCAATTCCTTTTACTAAAGTTGGAGGGTGACAATGGTAAACCAAAGAATAAATGCTACTGAAACCTTCTGTAGAAACGAGTTCTTCTGAATACAAAGTACCATCCGGTTTTCGAAACTGGGTGTGGCGTTTTGCTGGAATTTGGCCTTGGCGATGGTAAAAAGGCATATGATTATTAGGGTTTTATATTGATTTTTACTGAATTTAGATATCTATCGAACAAATTTGGTTTTTTTTGTGACTTATTAGAAAGTGATTTCTTATTTCCACAATTATTTAAAATAATTTTCAAGATGCAAATTTATTTCAAGTCAATTTTCAAAAAACTGATATATGTCACCACAATTGCCCTTATATGGTCATCTTGTGGCGAAAAAAAGGCAAAATCTTACGAAGTACCCAAAGATTCATTAGCACAAATTGAAGCTGTAAAGGAAATTAGTAAAGAAATTGAATTAGATCCTGAAAATGCTGAGCTATTATACAGAAGAGCGAATATATATTATAATCAGGGTTATTTAAGCAGAGCAGAATTAGATATGGAAACAGCATTAAAATCTGATTCTAGTAATGCTTTGTTTTTATTTTTTCAGGGAAGAATTCAATATGCTACCAATCAAACTAAAAAAGCGGCCCTTTCTTATGAAAAAGCAATTTTAAATAAACCTGATTATTTAGAAGCAAAATTGAAATTAGCCGATTTGTATTTTGTTGTAAAAGAGCATAAAAAGTCGATTGATTTGCTAACAAATGCTATGAAACAGGAACCAGGAAATGCTGTAATTTATCACACACTTGGCTTAAATTATAAAGAAATGGGCGATACAGCACGCGCTATTTATAATTTTCAAACTGCCGTAGAAAACGACCCCAAAGATATTGAGTCGATTATTTACATTGGTAATTTGTATGCTGCACAAAGAAATCCATTGGCTATGGAATATTTTAATTCAGCTTTGAAAATCAGACCTAAAAGTATTGATGCCTTGTTTGGCAGAGCCGTTTTTGCTCAGAAAATGAATTTCAAAAAACAGGCTTTATTAGATTATAAAAAGATTATTGATATCAATCCTGAACATTATAAATCTTACTATAATGTTGGTTATATGAATTTTGAAACAGGAGATTATAAAGAAGCCATTCGCAACTGGGATATTGCTA
>JAIYDG010000264.1 GCA_027487625.1 Bacteroidota bacterium | reverse complement strand
TATCAACCATTGGACTATTTCTTTGTTGCAAGCTGTTTATATTCTGAGATCGAGGTTTCAAATTGTTGATGAAACTATTTGCATGTTCAATGAAGAAGGCAAATAAAACCCTTGTCATGTAAAACCTTTGCATGTATGTGATTCTCAAGACTATCTCACTGATACACGAAAATATAGTAATGATTGCCACCTCCTGAATGCTTTTTGAGTTTGCAACCATAAATCGTAGGACGACTACATGAACTAATGAAGTGACCCTGAGTTGAATGAAGCGATGTTTGATGTATTCTACAGACGATCTTCTTGTGAGAACTGTTTGAATATATTCTGACAGTGAAAGTATACAAGGAACTAAAATGATTCTTATTCCTATTCTGATGGAAGTTGATGTTCCTTGTTGAAGCGAATATGTGACGAATTGATTGATAGTCATAAAGTAAAAGAATATGAATACGTAGAAAGTCTTTACAAACATCATAGGTGTTCCATTAGTTGCTAGTGTTTGACCCCGACTCAAGATGACTTGCTGGTTTCCAGTCACAGTAGCGTTCGTTATGGTGTTATAAACAGATATCTTTCCAAGTACTGATATTGAGCGACAGAACCAAAAGTGGTGAATCAAACCTAGAACATAAATAAACACGTCCAGATATTCTTTTTGAATCCAAAACTGTCGAATCACACGAGCTGACATGTCGCAAATCACACAAGGAAGCCCGATTCCGAGTATGCTTTTATGGACTGGAATTGAGTCAAATACGACAAATGATACTGCCCAGGTGGTGAAAAAGTAAGAGACCCCTCCAAACAACGACGTTACAGCTATGTAAATCAACCCAATATCATCATTTACGTTGATGAATTGAATAGGTAAGTAGACAACGAATATCAGAATCAAGAATGGCACCATCGACAATATAGCCTTTTTGTATAGAGTAAGAATAAATTTTGAGTAATGTTTGAATGATTGTTGTGATTTTGATTGTGATTGTGATTGTTGATGATGTTGTTGTGGATTCGCGTCAATGAAAGAATCACCATTATCATGTTGATCCTCCAAACTGTGATTTTCCAAGGTGTTTTGGATAATTGGAACTAGATTCTCCTGATTAACTTCACCAATTTTGATTGATTCATTTTGATTGTAATCCTCTACGACAACATCCATGTCCTTGTTTTTATCTTGTATGTTTGTTTGATTAGTTTTAGTTGTTGTTATCGATTGAATTGATATTTCCTGGTTGAAACTTGATTCCATTAAAGATTCTCCCATTTCCTCTGCTTGTTTGTTTTGATCAGTTGATGTGGCATTGTCGTAATCGACATCCTTTTCGACTTTTGTCATATGATAAGATTTTGATTCCAAATAGTAATTCGTCCTACTTGATGCCATTGATAGCAAAATGAAAGCTTTTTTCCTTCCTAAAGACAGACTGTTCAAGCGATTTAATGATTAGTTTATCTAGAGCCTCATAAAATCCGCTTGTTGAATCATATTTGCTAATCACAAGCCTATCTTTTGTATCAATCTGTTTCAGTTCAGACAATTGGATTCCAAAATATTAGATTATTCTTTGTTTATGAACCACTTTGTGTAACAGCTTACTTCATGATACTTTATTATGAAAAGGCAGCTACATATAATAAATACTGATCTTCATCATGTTTGTTTTTATTGGCAAGCTTTGAATCAACATTCTCTATTTCAATTTCTTAAAGTCAAACAAATGGATAAAATTCTTGAGTTTATATGTTTCTCGTCTATCAACAAGATATCTTTTTTTTCTTTCCTTTTCTTTGTTACTTCATTGTTTTTCATAAATATTCCTGCCTGGTGTATAAAATATCATTTCATAGATATGCGATAGATTATGAATGAGAACTACAATGTGTCATATGGTGATCTGTGCATAAAGACATATCCTCCTCCACATCTCATATCAAGGACATAAAAAAAGGTAGAAAGAAAAAAACATAAAATAAAACTGATCAATTTTTTGAGTTTGTCCTGTTGAATGGATACAAATCATATAGTGCGATCACTGTTGATGATTGACGATCTCTTTATATTCCATACCCCATTTTTAACTTCATTATTTTAAAACAGATGTCAAAGATCACATTGATATAAAATATATCACTTACTATTCCTTTAATGAATATTATTATTTCTAATGAGGTATTATTCGTTTGTATGATTTCCTTTCATTATAATTTCTGATATAAAATCAAATATGAGTTATGGTTATAAATGTTAAATCGGCAAAGACGATTTCATGTCCGTTATTCTAGCAGACATCAATACAAACATATTCCGTTTTGATAGATTTTACTTGCAAGCTTCAGGGAATTCGTCTGTATAGAGGGAATTGTGTGTAATTTGTATCTTACCCTTGGGAGTCTCAATGTTATGAATGGAATTGAAATCGACGATTCTAGTCGTATTTCGTTTTAACCACTGTTATATTTCTGATATTTTGACTTATGACTTAATATTTGAGATTCCATCATTCATTGTCTATTCCTCTTTCTATGATTTAGTTGCGTTTATTTGTCTGCGTTGACAATGATGAAAAACGACAAAAAACATGAATTGTTTACCTGTTCATCCATACAACATATAAGCCACTGTGAACATCATTTTTGATCGTCTTTGTAAACATGAATGAAAAACTGTACTTGTTCATTATATGATTTGCAAGTATTTGTGTTTGATGATTGTAATGCAAAATATCACAAAAATAATATGATAATGATTGGTAAGGGGTAAAAAGGAAAAAGGTTCTTGCAAAGAACCCCTTGCTTGACATTGAATGTACCTTATTACCTCTCTTTTCCTTTCTATTTCTACTTGCATTTTTTCCAGTTCTTTTTTTGGTGATATTTATTTCTCTATGTGTATATTTTGTGTCTGTGATTGTTTCATTTTGGTTGATTCTTGTTATTTTCCGGTATTCTTTGTGAGAGAATGGTTACATTTTCATTTATAGGATGGTTGTAAATTTGTTTTCTGTATATTCTTGTTCGAATTCTTTCATAAAATAATTAATTAACTTTATATCTATCTATTTGTGATTCATTTCCTATACTATATACTTCATTACGTTCAATTTAATACGGTTCTCTATGGTTGGTTGAAATACAAAGATCGATAAACATGAGCATGTCTATTCCTGTTGTTTTCTTTCCACGTTAACTATTTGCAGGACATTCTTATGCATTATATTTCATATGAGTTCTTTTTTGTTGGATTTATACTCCATAATTACTTGTTTGTATGGATGCCTCGACCATTTAAATGATTAATGCAATTGATTTATTTTCAAAAATAAATATGTTTTTGTCAATTGATTTTTGTCAATATTGATTTTCATTCGAATACCTATTATTATTTGATTTGTTCTTTGTTACTTGTTGCCATTTAAGATTGAAGGATCTATATGATGGATGTATTTCCAACCATTCGAGTCAAATGCAAAATTATGATTCTTGGTTACAATTGCATAATATATGATATATGACGAGATGACATTGAGTTTGTTTCAGATAAAAGCATTTGTGTAAGAGAAGACATTTTTACTTTTTTTTTCTGTACGAGTATTTACATGCTAATATTTCATTCCTAGATGATTGATATTCAGGACATGTACATTTATATAATAAGTTTGAATATTTCGATTTTTCATGTCATGTTTTCATTTCACATTGTTCTTTAGTACTTTTTTGATCCACATTGTGCGTTTTATGATTTGTTTCATTTTTTTGATCATTCCATAAAACGAGAGTATAGTTTAATCATGTTGGATTGTGTCATGGAATTATTATGATGATACATTTACATACCTTTGATTTACAAAGTGTTTATGGATGAAAAAGGTCATCAG
>JAIYDG010000062.1 GCA_027487625.1 Bacteroidota bacterium | reverse complement strand
GAAAGCAAAAGTGGAAAAAGAAAAGAAAGAGCCTAAGGAAAAAAAGCCTCGTAAAGCAGCTCCATTGCCTGTGTGCTAGTATTCACATTTGTTGACTAAGGCATGATTAGGGACATCTTTGTAAATCTGGTGCATTCCAGCTGGTATTTTCTTGTTTGGTAATCGAGACTTTGCTCGGTGTTTGTTACCGGGCGTAGGCAACTCTGGAGGCGCACCTTTACTTGTATCTCCAGGCTTCATCATTGCTTTTGTGTAGTTTGATCTGTCAACACTCTTTGTTGATTTTTTTGCTTGTTTTGGCATAATTAATTCTATGTGATAAATTAATTAGATTTAATTATGGATAAAAACTTGCAATCGTATCAACATAGATGCACCCAATGCTACAAAGTTTTTGACTGTCAATCTTGTCTAGATCCCAAACGTAATGGACTCTGCTCTAAAGTGCCTTACGAGTATAAAGTGTCAACTACTTCAACAGATGTGAGTGTGACAAAAACTCTTGAATTATTTTTCTGTAAACCAGACTGCTTTATTGAATGCATGGCATTGATGGAAGCTGTCAAAGTATCCATTGAAAGATTGCTAAATATTTAGGGCAGGTTGGAGAAGATCATTTTGACGGCTGCAACGGCAGAAGAGGCTGACAGTATGGTCGATGATCTTTTTGAAGAAATTGAAAATGAAAGAAAAAAGATGATGGAGGATCTTGGAAGCGATTGGGATAACTCATCTGAAGAAGAGATCATCGATGAAGACAAAAAGTCTGTTAGTTCAGATAGTGATCCTGAACCATGGCTTCATGGAAAAAGACGGGATCCAGATGAAGATGAATGGGTATAAATTTTAAAGATCTTCCGGCATGGGAGTTCCAAAAATGTTTTGGATTGGGGTTGTCTGATTCGATGTTTCAGAGAAATAGGCTGGGTTGGAATAATAAGATCTACTTCTGTGCGAAGATTGAGATGATAGTTCATCATTAAAAAAGTTGGTAGGAGTGAAATAAGAATTATTAGATGGAATAGGAGATTCGATCAACCGCCGGTCAATTTGCTGATCGATCGCTGGATCTTGAATTTCACAAACATCCTCGTGTAACTCATCATAGCTTTGTTGACGACTTTCCTCTGAAACGGTTTCCGAATATAGGACAGCCTCGTGAGCGATGTTTGTGCTTTCATCTTCGATGTATCTTTGAGGGTCCTTTGACTTTTCAAATAAAAAGTCTCGGAATTGCTGGACCGTTACGATATTATATCCCTGTTGACGTAATTCAGCCATAGTAGCTAAGATGACAAGTGGTGGCTCAGGCATTGATGGATCTGAAGAAGTTGTGGTTGTAGAGCTTGATTCGGAAAAAAGATCATCAGCGATTCCTTCTTCAATTTCCTTGATTGTCTCTTGGATAATTTTGGAGTTGTATAGGTGATTTGGATGTGACACGTCAAACTTTTTTTGGAATTCTTTAAATCCGCAAATTTCCCATTTTTCTTCTTCACTTAAAATTCGATGTTTGTTGAAACGTTTTCCGTTCATTGTTTTGAAAATATGTTCTTTGTTTCTTCTCACATTATAATAAAATTTCTTGTGCACATGAGGCTGGTATTGCCAAAAGTATAGATCATTTTCAATCTGCCTTTGGTCTCCGCTTTGTTTTGAAATAAACTTTACCGCCTTCGGTTTGGCAAAGATCTCCTCGTCAATTTTCTTGTTTGACATCCTTACGAAATTCCAAGTCTAAAGAGAATCGAACCAGATTGATCAAATCTGATGTCGTGTATTTTTAATAAATAAACAAACAAAATAATCAAAAACATAAACAAATATTGATGTACAAAAAGTCTTGTGAAATTGTTATTAGCTCGTGTCAAAGTTAATTGAATTAAGATAAACAATATGATAAGAAAAATCCATTCAAATAAAGTTGCGGAGATAAAGAATTCGTTAAAGTAAACATACAAATGCATCATAGTTGTCCTGTGGTCATTTTTATATTCATGGATTAGATTAAAATCACCGACTCGAAGTCGGCAAAAAAGCGCGCCAAAATGTACTAATTCGTATTTTTTTGAAATTAAAAATTTCCAAATTAAGCTAATTTTGAATTCGAAAAAATGCACAAATGTGGAGATTACAGTGGTATAAAATTTGAATTTCCTTTGTTTTGATTTTTTTTTTTTTTTTTTTTTTTGACAGACATTTCTAACTCTGCCCAAGATAAAGACAAAATGGAAGAAGCCTCGGGATCAAACAATAATACAGCGAAGAAGCGAATAAGACTTGAAGATTTTGTCGATCTGTCAAGACATGAAAGCGAAGATGAAGGTGAAAAAGAAATGAGTGACATATTAAGTAGTATGATACCCGAATATCATCCTAAAGTTGAAGATTTGATTACAAATACACAACACAGACCAGAAACGTATATGTTAACTAAATATAGTAAATTTGATCGTGAATATTGCAAAGAATTATTTCAACGATCTTATGCAGCTGATGGATGTCATGGAACTTCCTGTTTTGAGTACATGTCAAAATTTTTGATGGGCGTTATCGGACTAAGTGGAACAAAACAGATG
>JAIYDG010000185.1 GCA_027487625.1 Bacteroidota bacterium | reverse complement strand
TTTTTTCAATCAAGCATAACCAATGGTAAATACGATTTACACACAATTTCCTCCTGTAGTCGATTTCATGGAAATGTTAAAGTAACTCGATCAAAATGGCATATGTTGGTGCTTCAGTCTCATCTTTAACCGACATGAAGGTGCTTTTGCCGATTTAACTCATAATTACCACAATATTATCACAACATTTAACCTAAACATAAATCACTTTAACAAAAATTAAAAATTGTAACGGACACAAAGATAAAAGTTTTATATTTTAAGATCAATTGTTCATCCATGCGATACATCCTAAATGTTTAAGTTTTATTTGCCATTGTGGATATCATTGTAAAGAAGCGAAAGTCTTTCACAATCTGTATTAAAAGTATGCCAACGAATGAACCACTCTCAATATGTAATAACATGATAAAAGTTTCTTATCAAATGCTAAAACGAAAATAAAATGGTGATCACAGACCTTGTCAATTCATTCTCCTTTTGTTATTTCTTTCATGCTCATGAGTAGTATTCATATCACCTCTTCATACTTCATTTAACTGATACTACAAAAATGATCTCATGGTTTGATAAAATGTAAAACCCACTGAAATGAGAATATCTGTTTTTACAATGAAAAAAAGACAGAAAACAACGACATATACGTTTGTGATTTATAAACCATGCACTCAAGCCTGCTTTGTGATTTGTTTTGTTCAAGTATATTAATTGAATAACGCAATAGTATATGAGGGATACAGGAGAGTTGAAATGCATATAAAATACAAATATATTTTGTGCCTCTCGTCCATTATTTAGTTTACACATATGACGAATACAGTACAAAAACTCCACTCACTCAGATATCATTGTATATCACATTTTCTGGGTATTCAAGAAACTATACATATACATGATAATATCAGGTTTTTCAATGAATCTACATAGTTTGATGTAATATATTGGGTTATTCAGTACATCAAATGAACTAATTTTCAAGAACGTTCCGTAGGACAACAAAGGTTTACCCAATCCTGCAAAACATGTCTTCAAATACAATCTTTAGCACTTTGGAAATCCAATCTCATATTGTGAGGGATATCGAAAACAATGTTGATTACACACACATTGGAGCAAATCATCAACAAAACGAAAGAGAGCATTCTAGAGCGAATGAAATGAAATTGTGTTTTAACCAGGAAATATCAATTCAAGCAACAGGGACAAGCAAATGTGCAGAAGGGATGGATGACTTAAGCAAGAGCATGGACGTCGTTGTTGAAGAATATAATCTGAATGAATCTAATGATATTGTTGTTGATAACAAGCATAAATTAAACAAGGACATTCACAGCCATTTGGAAAATCAAAGGAATGACGAAAAACATGACAATGGTGATTCTTTCATCGAATTCAATCCTGAACAACAAAATCAGAACCAACCACAGTCAAGGCAGTCGTTGGTAACTTACTCCAAATTCATTCTTACTTTGTATAAGAAGGCAATCTTGTCAATGATACCATTCTTGCTTTTGATGCTCATTCTATATCTACCTCTTCAATTCATCAAAACCACTACTCAGGTAGCGTTGATATACACAACCATGACATCTGTGTTATCAGGCATATTTTATTTTTTCACTACCTGGACGGTTTCCTACGTCGTATTTGAAACACTTCCGGTTTATAAAAGTATTCTTCGAATAGGAGTTCCGTGGATGATTTGTAATATGGTCTTCAATATATTGAGGAACGCTGTTGTAAAAAATGGAGTGGTTCAAATACTGATCTATCTTGCATGCTTAATTCATCACTATTGGTTTTTTCGTTCAATATCGGTACTGGGCAAGGATTCTGTAGATCGCACCACAAACGATGCTATGAAATCTGGAAATAAGGATTTCAAGTTGAATCGTGGCCAAATACTTGCGACAAATGGAACACCTATGATGTTTGCAAAGACTTTCTACGTATTCATATTCTTTTACTTTATTACAACCGATCAATTCGTTGCATATTCGCTTCAACCAGGAACATCGACTTACATGAGGATAGGAACCAGAATCATTTTAGTTCCTTGCACACTTTCATTATCAGAGTACATTCAAACAGTCCTTACAAGAGGATCATCTACTGAATATTTGAAACATCGCTTTATTCAACTCAGGATTACTTCTCTCATCCATGTAGTTGTTCTTAGATTCATGGTGTCAAACTCAAAAAGCATTCAGGAGGTGGCTATCATTACAATCTTTTCGTGTGTCAGTGAGATCATTTTACGAATCACCTACATGCAAAGATTTTACATGACAAAATTTTTATTTGCATATATCAAGGTACATTCCAATCATTTCATCAACAATTTAAAAACCCGATCTTTAAACGTAAATGGCATACAAGAAAAAAATAGACCAATGGTTGACAATCTAGTTTGCTCAGAGGAACATTCAATCAATCACAAGTCTTTAAATGGCGCAAATTTGGTCTCGTGGAAGAGATTTCAAACAGGTTTTAGGAGATGGAGAAATTCATCGGAAGGGATGGTGGTGAATTCTTTTTACAATCACCAAACAAACAAAAATTTGCAGAACGAAATTCAGGCTATTATTGCATTATCATTGGTATCTTATCTGTTACATCCAATAAGGGACTATTTACTATTCAAAACAACATCAGCAACAGGAGAAATAATGTCATCTGCAGGGCTACAAATCGTAATCGAATTCATCACTGACATTGCATGTACATGGATACG
>JAIYDG010000354.1 GCA_027487625.1 Bacteroidota bacterium | reverse complement strand
CGTTTTTCATTATCATTATTTTAATAGCCCATCGTGAGACAAACCTTGAACGGGAATCCCCAAACAATTCTCTGAGTTGTGTTTTCAAACTTCAATCCCGACATTGTTACAGTTCTTGCATCATTGTCTGTTGATGCGGGATGTGTGCATGCGCTGCAGGAACTCATGGCCTGTAATCAACCAGGAATTTTAGAGGTGATAAATAAAGATAAGATACCTTTCAAAGCCTCTATGTAGCGATATTTGGAGAATACTCACCCGAGAATGTGACGGAAAGTTAACAAAAGTAACATTTTCCAGCGAGTATCCTTCTGCTCGAGGACCGAAAAAACCTTTATCGAGGCATTTTGACGTGTCAGTGATTGGTTTAATTTCATCTATCATAAGTTCTTTGGTGATGGAGCAGTAGATATATTGGTCTTTGTCATGTCGTTGCAAGCTGATTCGAGTTTACAACGCTGCATTATTTTTCTTTTTGTTATTTTTGTTGACAGGTTGATGCGCTGTGATAGAAACGTCGAGCAAAAGAATGCAACCGTGCTCATGAATCATAGTACAAAGTAGATTTTGTACAAAAGTTGGACGTGACCATAACAATACCCGTAGAGTCTGGTCCTAGTGCTCCTCCAAACATATTTGCAGAGTTGCCCACAATCACAGAATTGATTGTTTTTGCTTTGTTGTCCTCCGTGATGACTTCTGAGACCTCCATTCCTCGGAGATTGTCTGTTTAGAACAGATAGATGATTGTTAAAAGAAAAGTAGCTTCATTTCAGATAGGCAACAACTGATGGACCCATTTCATGATGCTCAGAAATATGTATCAGTCTTTCTTACATGTGCTATGAAATAAATGTAACAAAACTGACAAAAGAAAAAGCTGCGATGACCATGGGACTGCGATAGAGGCTTCTTCATTTCTCATAAGCAGATTAACCGAGAAATGATCAATATCTAAACATGGATAATTACACTATCTCGATGTCGACAGCAAAACCCACCAGCAACTTTGAAGTTGATAAATTGAACATCTCCGATGAAGGATCCAATGACTCCGTTCTTTCCATTTTTGTATGCAGTAAAATTGAAGAAGCTTGCTGGTATTGTTGGATTCCGTGTATCAAATGTGGAGCCGCATGGATTGGTCAGCGGCGTTAAGTCATGGAAGATTCTTAATCCATACTTGAAGTTCGAGTGTGCAGTGTTTCCTTTGAACTGACCCAACGGTGTGCCACGAGGACAGATTGTCGAGGTCTCAGATGGTCCTGTTGGGTTGACCGGTAAGTCAAACCAGAATCCATACCTATCGCTTCCTCCTGCTGCATTATCGATGTACTGGTTGTCGGGATTCGTAATCTAGAATAAGGGGGGATTTAGTTTAGATTTCGATTATTTTCACGATCGCATAGCAGAAGTGATGTACGGTATGACGAATAGCAATATACCCAGAATGTGGCCGGTGTTTGATCGGTATTCAACAAACTGTTTGAAACTTTGGTGACCAAGCCGAGATTTCTGACGAGGAGATTTCCCGTCTCGATTCCATCCTCGATAAAGTATGTATGCCCCATAACGTTGAATGCCACGTTGTCTTGTATTCTACACGAACAAGCAAGCAAGAAAGGAAACAATCCACATGAGAAGAATACCGAAGGATCTGGAATTCTTATAGGCCGGCAAAGACATGAGGGAATTCAAGGCTCACCTGAGACGATGGACACCATGGATCGTGACCGCACGATTGTACGTGTGGTGAACACTGCATCCTCGGATATAGCTACTGTCGATTGCACCAATCATATGGAAATGAAGTGGATAACGGCCAAGACGAAATGCTTGTCCAGCTTGTCGAACCTCTACATACGAGAATCGCCCAATAGTAGAATCGTCTCCCTAACAAAAGGTTCTATTGTGAATTTAAATGACAGCATTATCATCATAGATTTCAAATAATCTTTTTTTTTCTGCTTATATGGGTTGAATCATACTAGAAAATATATTTTCTTGATATTGCTCCAAAAATGCACCATTGCTTTTGATTCTAGCTGAATATCTCATGTAAATAATGAACCAAAGCTATCGTGCATTGTGATCTGGGCGAGAGTGTGTCATGTTTATTCAGCGCACGTGGGCATCAACAGAGATGAAATTTCAAATTATATGGCAACAAGCGTTTGTACTCACAGGGCTGTGCATCATGACTGTGGCGCCAAACTGTCTGCTTGCCGAAGTACTATCCCCTTGGATGACAACGTTGCGTGTAAGAAGACCAATTTCGGCTCGCATGTCAAAAACCTCGCCACCGAATGTCTGAAGATCACCAAAATGACCGAAGCGCAGGGGAGAACGAACTATAGCCAAGAGTTATCGTTTTGCATGAAAATTCATTTTCACGAGTACATGTTGGTTACGGACGGTAGCTCGCCCTTCACCTCACTTAGAAGGGAAGTGAAAACCAGGCGACATAAAAACGGACGTGCAGCACAAATTCTGGAACTGTGAAAAAGGCGGTTTATGGCGACGGAATAAATCTGATAGAAAGCACGCAGGTGAAGCTGGAAACATTGACTTTTCTAGTGAAAGAAACACTCCTGGAGAAGTACCTGTCAGTGTCATTTTGTCCGAGGAAACCGACTCGATTATGCATTCATCAAACTCATTCATGTCGTATGAGCTGGAAGCGATAACAATGGCCTCGCCAGCCTTCCAGTCAACAGGCTCGCTCAAATAAACTTGCTGATCGCCAGCGTGGACGGTCT
>JAIYDG010000095.1 GCA_027487625.1 Bacteroidota bacterium | reverse complement strand
AACGAAAAGGGAGGGAACATGCTGTAAAGTTTGTATTTGACGAGACAGAAGAAAATCACAAGCGGAGGTTGTATCACCACATTTTTGGTCGAAAGTACATTGGGCATATGACAGGAAGAGTTTGAAACGATTAATGACGTGTGATAGTTTTGTTGGGACGCTCATAGATCGAAGAACTTGTGTGTTGTTTGCAGGATACCTTGGGCGTCCATTTGCAGGATCAGAGCGAGGATCGGCAACAATATCTCCGGCCAACAACACTTTCACATCAATGCCTTCCAAAAACCGAGGTGTTCGGAATTTGTTGCGGCTTATGAATCTAAGTTCGGAGAGTTTCACACAATAAGGTACGTTTCTCAAATCTTGGAGGTTGCTTTTCAAAACGAGACAGAAAATGAAAATCCTCCGTCGATGATTTCTTTGTTGATCATCTGCACCAAGACAAAGCAACCACTTACTCTGCAAATATCCGCGTAGAATAGACCTTTGTCATCAATTCGATCATTTCATCGCGCTTTCCTTTCAAGCTGAAGCGGAATTTAGCATTCAGACAGATAATGATACGACATGCTGAGTGGCATTGGAAATAGGAAATGCAGCAAACCAGGGAAATATACCGACTATATAATCACATCGAAGTGGTGCATTTTTATTTTAAGCATTATTACTATCACAATTCTTATTCCATACATTTTCCTTCTAGGAGTTCCATCCTTGGCAAGGGAGGACCATTCTTCTGGTGAAACGAACCAACAAGACCCATAATAAAAGCAAAAAAAATGTCACCAAGAAGCCTTTATTTTAATTTTTTGAATGATGCAAATATTGCAAGAGAAGGAAAGGAAAATAAAAGGGTTTAGAGTTCGATGGTAAACTGCATAGTCGTATATGGTTCACAAAATCAAGAAAGTGACGCTCGCAATGGCGGGGCATAGTCGATTTTGCCATAATAATCGATACCTTCAAAGGAACGGAGCTTTTCTGCTCTTTGACTCTATGGTGTTGTGATCGCCTTTTGTACATCCTCCTCACAGCATTTCTTTCGTCACGCTTCCTTTGTTCAAGGACATCTTCCGTCACGCCACGTCTCGAAAAATGCTCTTGGTGCACAATGCCTTTTATGAAAAATAGCCACAAGATGTAGAAAAAAGGAGGATTAGTCAAGCCTGATTAAGCTTTCTATTTTGATGATCCAGGAAACGAGTTTGTTCTGTGCGTTGTATTCATCTTATCGAGATAGATCACAACAATGAGAACTATGGTACCAAAATCTCGTTGATGGACGAGAAGTAGTGATATATTGGGTTAGGGATGAGTTCAGATGGTCAAATACCATGATTGTGCTGAATGAGTCCATCTCGTACATCGTCAGGGATATTTTCGCACTCGTGGATGTCGATATGCTAAGACAAGTTGTGCTCAGGGCGAGATCACGTGTTTGACAGTGATTTATTCGATTTTTTATTCATGAAAATTCTGGCTCACTCAATTCATGGATTTGGAACAAATGACAGGATTATCAAACACACATAAGGCATGGTAACACTCACCTGAAACCCAGCTTCCTTGACCTCATCCACAACTATTTGGCAAACCACTTAGTTATACATATATCGTTGGTAATCGATTGAATTTTCTCGAATAGATTCATCAAAAACAGAGTTTTTAACGGACGGGTGATAAGAGAAAAGTAGTCGCAAACAGAAATTCAGACAGACACGATGCAACAAGAAATGTGGAATGAAAGAGAACTGTATGAAGTTGCTTACTCAATTCTCCAACATCCCAAATCCAGTCTTCACCTAAGGACTCATCAAACTCTCGAAGAACTACACACAAGCATATAAGAAAAGATTTGTTGATCCGGCAATGTGCTTCGAAAAACACGGCACTCACGTTCAAGCACTTGCTTCACATATTGGACATCTTGCGTCTCCACTGCCTTTTGTATAAGAGCTTCCACAACTTGCTTGGTGATGACTTTCCCTTTCTGTGAAACAAAAAAGAAGATATTATGGTGCATATGTCAATACAATTTGATGCAAAATGGAGAAAAAGTGGTGAGAAAGGTGAGCGCAATACCTTTGGAAACACAGGATTTCTTCGCATCTGTTCTGGCTTTTTGAACTCTATTGTTTCGAGTGTATTGTAATCGTGAGATTCAGGATGCAGATATTTGAAAAAGTTATTGTCAGGTATTGTGTGGCTCACCGAGTTTCATTTTAATTGGCGGAAGTGATACACTCTCGTCTTTGGCTGTGAAGGGATCATAAGATCGAGGAAGGCGGAATGTGACAGGCTTTTTTTGAAGGCCCGGAATGAATCGTCGATTGATGGGTATATTTGGGAGATGAAACTCTTTCACGGGATCTGTGTATTGCCGACATGCGTTTGCAGTTAATACATGAAATGGAAGGAGAGTATAAACAATTTCAGGGAAGCTTTTTTTTCAAGCAATATCAATCCTGATTGACAAATCGTAAGTTTGGTTTCATAGAGTACGTGGATATTATTAATGGAAGAAAACCTTCTAAAACAGATGCTCTTTCAGAATCTGACTCGCTGCTTTCATCAGTTTCGTATTCAGAATCATCAATGTCTTGCACCAATTTTGACAAATATGCCTCTTTT
>JAIYDG010000174.1 GCA_027487625.1 Bacteroidota bacterium | reverse complement strand
CTCTTCTTTCGATCCAACAATTAGTTTTTTTTTTTTTTTTCTTCCTGTTACTGCAGGAATTAAATGTCCAACGATAACGTTTTCTTTCAATCCAAGCATATTATCTACTTTTCCTGAAATAGCAGCTTCATTTAACACTTTAGTTGTTTCCTGGAACGATGCAGCACTCATGAAACTATGTGTACCCAAACTTGCTTTAGTAATACCCATGATGATTTGAGTAGCTGTTGCTGGCTCTGCATCACGTACCTCAACCAATTTTTGGTCTTTACGTTTCAATTGTGAATTCTCATCACGTAATTTTCTTACGCTGATAATTTGTCCTGCTTTTACGTTTGGTGAATCACCCGGTTCAACAACAACTTTCTTGTCGAAAATCCAGTCGTTCATTTCTTTGAAATCCCAACGATCAACTGTTTCACCTTCTAAGAAAGTAGTATCACCTGGATCAACAACTTCTACGTGTTTCATCATCTGACGAATGATGGTTTCTACGTGCTTGTCATTGATTTTTACACCTTGTAAACGATAAACCTCCATGATACCATTCAAGATATAACGTTGTACTGCTAAAGGACCTTCAATTCTCAAGATATCTTGAGGACTGATTGAACCATCAGATAATGGCGATCCTGCTTTTACGAAGTCATTCTCTTGTACCAAGATATGTTTCGAAAGTGGAACCAAGTATTTTTTAGCTTCACCATCTTTAGAGGTAATCATGATTTCTCTATTACCACGTTTGATGCCACCAAAACTTACTACACCATCAATTTCAGTTACAATTGCAGGGTTAGAAGGATTACGTGCTTCAAATAATTCCGTTACACGTGGAAGACCTCCAGTGATATCTCGGGTTTTACCAACCACACGAGGAATCTTCACCAAAATCTCTCCCGACTTAATTGTATGGCCTTCTTCAATAATGATATGGGCTCCTACAGGTAAGTTATACTCTTTCTCTGTTTTTGTTTTGCTATCGGTTACAATAATTGAAGCAATCTTAGTTTTATCACGACTCTCAACAATTACTTTTTCTTTATGACCAGTTTGCTCGTCACTTTCTTCTTTGAAAGTTACGTTCTCAATGATATTCATAAAGCTAATTTTTCCTGTAAACTCAGAAATAATTACAGCATTGTATGGATCCCATGTACAAATTGGTTCACCTTTTTCAACTTTTTGACCTTGTTTAACCAATAAATGAGCGCCATAAGGAATGTTTACAGTGATAATCGGATTACGAGTTTTCTCATCCAAAATTCTGATTTCACCCTGACGTCCCAATACTACTGTATTAACACCTTCTTCTGTTGGTAAATCTGTTGTACGAATTTCTTCGAAATCAAGAATACCACCAAATTTAGCTACCAATTGAGATTCAGATGCAATGTTAGATGCGGTACCACCCACGTGGAAAGTACGAAGCGTTAACTGTGTACCTGGTTCACCAATTGATTGTGCTGCAATAACTCCAACTGCATCTCCTTTTTGAGAACCACGACCAGTTGCCATACTTCTACCATAACAATTTGTACAAACACCATAACGGGTTTCACAAGTTAATGCAGAACGAATTTCAACTGTTTCAATCGGAGATTCTTCAATTCTACCTGCAATTTCTTCAGTAATTGACTCACCTGAATGACAAATTAAATCACCACTTAATGGATCATAAATATCATGCAAACTAGTTCTACCTAAGATACGCTCATATAATGTTTCAACAACCTCTTCATTATCTTTTAAAGCACTGATTGGAATACCACGAAGAGTTCCACAATCTTCTTCACTTACTACAACATCTTGAGCAACGTCATGTAACCTTCTGGTTAAGTAACCCGCATCCGCAGTTTTTAACGCTGTATCGGCAAGACCTTTACGAGCACCGTGGGTTGAGATGAAGTATTCAATAACCGAAAGACCTTCTTTAAAGTTAGATAAAATTGGGTTCTCGATAATCTCTCCGGTACCACCACTTAAGTTCTTTTGTGGTTTTGCCATCAATCCCCTCATACCACCTAACTGACGAATCTGCTCTTTAGAACCCCTCGCTCCAGAATCCAACATCATATAAATTGGGTTGAATCCTTGTTGGTCTTCTTTTAAGTTTTTCAACAAAGTATCAGCCAAACGTGAGTTGATACGAGTCCAAATATCAATTACCTGGTTATAACGCTCGTTATTGGTGATAAATCCATTGTTATAATTATCCCAGATTTCATCAACTTCTTTTTGAGCTTGTTTGATGAAAACTTCTTTTTCAGCAGGAATATTTACATAAGATAAGTTAAATGATAAACCTCCTCTGAATGCATATTGGAATCCTAAGTATTTAATATCATCCAAGAACTGAGCACAACGGTCTTGACCAACCTCTTTGTACATGTTACCAATGATATCTCTTAAAGATTTCTTAGTAAGCAATTCGTTGATATAACCATGCTCATTAGGAACAACTTGATTAAACAAGATTCTTCCCATTGTAGTTTCAATGGTTTTTGATTTCAACTCACCACCTTCATTTACATTCACACGGCATTTCACCCAAGCATGTAAGTGAACTCTACCTTCATTGTAAGCAATAATTGCTTCTTCAGAAGAATAAAAATTCAAACCTTCACCTTGAATAGTATGCTCAGGAATTGATTTACGTCCTTTAGTGATATAATACAATCCAAGTACCATGTCCTGTGAAGGAACCGTAATAGGCGCTCCGTTAGCAGGGTTCAAGATATTGTGAGGAGCTAACATCAACATTTGGGCTTCCAGAACAGCAGCATTTCCTAGTGGAACGTGCACCGCCATTTGGTCACCGTCAAAATCCGCGTTAAAACCAGTACATACCAAAGGATGTAATTGTATTGCTTTACCTTCAACCAATTTAGGTTGGAAAGCTTGAATACCTAATCTATGTAGAGTTGGGGCCCTGTTTAGAAGAATTGGATGTCCTTTAAGGATGTTTTCTAAAATATCCCAAACAACAGCTTCTTTTCTATCAACTAATTTCTTAGCAGATTTAACGGTTTTTACAATTCCTCTTTCAAGAAGTTTACGAATGATAAATGGCTTGAATAACTCAGCAGCCATGTTTTTAGGAATACCACACTCATGTAACTTCAAGTTTGGACCTACTACGATAACTGAACGACCAGAATAGTCAACACGTTTACCTAATAAGTTTTGACGGAAACGACCTTGTTTACCTTTAAGCATATCACTTAAAGATTTCAAAGGACGATTTCCTTCAGTTTTAACTGCACTTACACGACGTGTATTATCGAATAATGAATCTACAGCTTCTTGTAACATACGTTTTTCATTACGTAAGATTACTTCTGGAGCTTTGATTTCAATTAAACGCTTCAAACGATTGTTACGAATGATAACACGACGGTATAAATCGTTCAAATCTGAAGTTGCAAATCTACCACCTTCCAATGGAACGAGTGGACGTAATTCTGGTGGAATTACAGGAAGAATTTTAACAACCATCCATTCAGGACGATTTTCACCATGCACTTGAGCATTACGGAATCCTTCTACAACTTTCAAACGTTTTAAAGCTTCGTTTTTACGTTGTTGAGAAGTTTCAGTATTTGCTTTGTTACGTAAATCGTAACTCAAGTTGTCAAGGTTAATTCTAGATAACAAGAACCATAAAGCATCACCACCCATTTTTGCAATGAACTTATTAGGATCATTGTCATCTAAATGTTGATTATCTTTTGGTAAAGTATCTAAAATATCTAAGTATTCTTCTTCAGTGATTAAGTCTAAATTACCAACTCCATCATTTGCTTTGATACCAGGTTGACAAACTACGTATCTCTCGTAGTAAACAACCATATCTAATTTCTTAGAAGGTATACCTAACAAATAACCGATTTTATTTGGCAATGATCTGAAATACCAGATATGAGCAACAGGAACTACCAAATTGATATGTCCCATACGCTCACGACGTACTTTCTTTTCTGTTACTTCAACACCGCAACGATCACAAACAATGCCTTTATAGCGAATACGTTTGTATTTACCACAATGACATTCATAATCCTTAATTGGGCCGAAAATTCTTTCGCAGAATAAACCACCCATTTCCGGCTTAAAAGAACGGTAATTGATGGTTTCAGGCTTGGTAACTTCTCCAAAAGATCTTTGTAAGATGCTTTCTGGTGAAGCCAATCCAATGCGGATTCTGGTGAAATTGGCTTTGATTTTTTGTTCTTTTTTCAAAGACATAATTGGCGTTATTAATTTTGTTAATCGCTGTTTGATTAATTTTTCAATCAATCAAACAGCGATAATTTATTTTTACTCTAATGTAATATCTAAACCTAAACCGCGTAATTCATGAACCAATACGTTGAAAGATTCTGGTAAACCTGCTTGTGGCAAGTTATCACCTTTAACAATTGCTTCATAAGTTTTAGCACGACCAATGATATCATCGGATTTAATGGTTAAGATTTCTTGAAGGATATTAGCAGCACCAAATGCTTCTAATGCCCAAACCTCCATCTCACCAAAACGCTGACCTCCAAATTGTGCTTTACCACCCAATGGTTGTTGGGTAATTAATGAATATGGTCCGATTGAACGAGCATGCATCTTATCATCAACCATGTGACCTAGTTTAATCATATAGATTACACCTACAGTTACTGGTTGATCAAAACGCTGTCCTGATAATCCATCGTTTAAGTATGTTTTACCCCAATCTGGAATTCCAGCT
>JAIYDG010000377.1 GCA_027487625.1 Bacteroidota bacterium | reverse complement strand
TTTTTGAATGTTGAAGATAAACACATATTTATTTTAAACACTGTTAAAACTCTAGTCGAGTAACCAGGCGGCTTGTCGTTCATGTTGACGACATTTGTGGAAAACCCGCATTTAGGAAACGTTTTCCTCAACCCGAACCGCATTGTGCTTGCCGACCGGATGCTTCACATTGACGGTCGACAATAATTTTGACAAAACTTTGTATTTTTCGGGGCGAATATTTAACGCAATCTTGGTTGGCGGGTTGTCAATCAAAGTGTATTTGTACTGTCGTAATCGCTTAACAAAATACTACTTGGCGACCAGCTTGTCGGCATCCCAACCCTGAATAGTGAAAAATTATTTTTTGTCGTGACGAATATTTAACGCTTGCTTGGTTGCCGGGTTCCCAACCACAATGATTACTACAGTCGGAATCGTTTATAAAGCTACTCCTTGACGACCAGCTTGTCGGCATCCCAACCCGAAAAAGTAATAACCCGTTTTATATTTAATGCTGGGTTGCCGTTTACCCAATCCGAAGGTAGTTACGGTTTGAATAAACGGGGTAACCCCATATTGGGCCTAAATGTAGGTAGTCACTTATAGTTAATGATAATACTTATTTATTAATGCACAGGTGATGATATGAGCACTACAGAATGAGCATCGTAAATACTTGGTGCTATACATTTGAATGAAATACAGATATTTGTCATCTAACTAAAGAAATCGTTCCGGCGACGGTTCGTCTTCGCTTTCGGACAGCTCTCCTGGGTACTCGTCGTCTTCATCTTCTCCGTCTGTCATCCTTCTGTCGAATCCATTGGGTTCCTCGTGTCCCATTGTCCATAGGTGAGTTGCTCTCATGGCCTGCCTCTCTGTGACGCGTTTGACGAACGTCAGGTCCGACGTCTTGATCTTGATTTTGGTGGCTTGCGTCTTGTACCCGAACACGTCACCTGTCTCCAGCTTGACGTAGCTTGTCGGATCTGTACCGAAGGGTTTCGTCGTTTTCCTGAAATGAAATATTTTATAGTAAGTAACTTATTGTATAGGTTTAATTAATAAGTGGCGCATTTACAACTGTGAAATATTTACATCTCAATAATCTTTCCGATTCTTGCCATGTGAGTTTCGTCTTCGAAGAGGATGTAGTCCCAGGTGTCACATTTGAAGATGTACTGCTCGATGGCTTGAACACTCATCCTCTGTAAAAAATAATAGTTATTTTCATTGTAGGAGAATGTTTCACATATTTTAAGACAATATTAGCATTTACCTTGTTCCACCGCAGGCGTTCAAACATCTGACCCAGAATCGGCTTTTGTAACTTCCTGAATTGCGTCAGGTTGATTCGCGTGATGTTGAAGAAAACAGCAGGTGATAATAGGGCCCTGAAGTATTTACCTGAAAGGAAAAACTTTAAACATAGTAATTTTTGTACACAAAAGTTTCAGTACAAATAAGAAGAAATAGTTAAACACGTACGTAAATGAAAGGATAATGTAATTATATCATGCTTTAGATCATTACAATGGCTGTATGCAGAATGAGACGAATTAATTCTTACTGTGTCCTGAACAACAAAATCGGTACTTCATGTCGATCATATCGTGCATCCCATCGATTCCACTTTGTCCGGACCGCTGAACTTGAACTGTTTCTCCCACAAATGAGTCGAAGCCTGTAAACATTTTGAAATTTCTACATTCCATTTCATAGGTTTTTATTAAAATGCGTTTCGTTACACATTTGACTACAGGTTACGATTATTACTTACTTGGTAACTTTGGCAATAGCTTATCACGGAAAGTCACAATATGAAAGGATATATTTACCGTCAGGGTTGTTGTCATTCAAGACTTGGAAGAAGAACAAAGGTGGCGAACAGTTCTGGATGAACAATTGTGTTGCAATTAGGTATTTGTTGCGATACCTCGTTTCTGGCATCAATTTCGTAGGATCCAAGTTTGGAGTCAAATACCTTTCGGGAGGTGTGGTTACAGTAGGAGTTCTGCTGGCATAGTATTCGGCCATATTTCTCGCAGTCATTTTGTCTGTAATGGAAACAAGAATTTTAATGCGTCCAACAACTTTAGGCACTTTATGTTTCTTTCTTTCTTTAAACACAAATTATAAATTCTTGCGGCTAAAAGTACAAGACAGCCATTTCAAGCTGTCACTGACTCTGTAATGTCCTCTGTGCCTCGTGTTGTTCGGTGTTAACTTCTTCTTCAGGTGTACGCTTTACGTTGCATTGCCATCTCGCTGTAAACAAATTTGAAAGAGTATAAGTACAATTACTCACATTTGTTTAAATCAAATATGGTGTCACTTACTTTACACATGTTATATATTTAAGTTTCTAAATAGAAGGAGAAAAACGATTATGTACATATTTCTGTTTGAAATTAGGAAAGATGAAAGCAAAGTCTTTTTTAACAACAAGTACAGTTCAATTTCAATCGTTTTAAACTGTTCAATAAAAGGCTGTCATGTAAAGCTGCCCCTGACGTTAGCACTGGAAAAATATCATTGGGCTTTTTGTGTCTGAGAGAGTGTTCCGACTGTTCAGTTTTGAGGGAAAAATAACTGCCGTGTTGTGATCCGTGAGAGAATGTCTGCTTCGCGAGCTTTGATAAATTCAATGTACAGCGGTTCGACGGCCACATATTGATCCTGCGGTAAAAATGAAAAGTAATACCTTTTATACAGTCTTACACCATGTCATAAAGTTGCAATAAAGGTGCGCCCATTGCACGTACCGCCACATCTTCGGCTGAGGGAGATGATTGCAGCTTGTTCTTGAACCACTGGCAGACCCATCCTAGGTAATCGAAGACGTCCCTGTCGTCGAACACGGGGATCTCTCGAATGTACTTGTAGTTGTTCATGCAATGCTCTGACACACGGACGAAAGGATGCTCGGTGCTTTCATTGTATATTTCGTCCATTCGTTTCCAGACTTGCCGCATCGGTGTCTTGGCGACGTTGATGAGTGACAGGTGGATGAATTGGTGGAAAGCAGTTGCGTCGTCTGTTTCTCCTTCTCCTGCAAATGAAATGAAGTTCATTAATATTTAAATATTTCCTACATGAAGTCATCATGAATTGACTAATTCATCTTTCACTTGCCACTGTATTAAGGTACACCTTGATAAATGTAATGCACGTTATCTTTTCTACATTAATGAAGATAAATATTGTCACTTAGGTCTTGTTCCTCCCAAGTACTGGCGAGCTTTCTGTTGGCGATGAGATATTTGACCATGTCGAGACCCGTTGTCTTGCCATCGCTTCGCATGTATTTCTGCATATCTTCTTTCTGTTGTAAAGACATCGTAAGATCTTAAAATGAGAACATTAATAAAAAAATTGTACGAATTCTTGTCATATTTTCCCATCACCTTCCTCTTGAGTCTTGGTTCAAAGTTTAATAATAATGACGTTCTATTAATTCCATCTTACCACTTGTTTGAGTAGATCGCGAAATCGGTTGCTTGATGTAGCTGCCATGACTCGATCCGCCCAATTGGTAACTAATAAAGATATTAAGAAATTACTATTTTTTTCGACAACAAATTCAAAGTTTGTACATTATGAGATGTATATTGCCTTTTGTTCCGATTCCGAATATCTGTACACTGAGGATGAACGACAAAAAAGAGGCCACTAATGGTCCTCCACGAACTAGTCATAAAAATACATCAAGATCGGCTTAACATGTTATAATGATCAAGTACGAAATTAAGAGGGCACTAATGGTCCACCACAAACTGTTGAGGAAGTTTTAAAGATAATGTACAAAGATTAAGTCACATTGTGTCGATCTGGTTCAGTTCGTTCGGTTGAAAAGTTCATGTTTCTTGACTCGCTCACGCATGTCCTCGTCGTAGGCCTCTTGAATTCGTGCTTCGATTGCCGCAATTGCTTGTTTCTTCTCCTGCTCTTCCACTGATTCACTTCTTGGTTCGACGTACGAGTACCACTCCTGGGCCCAGAGGAGGTAGTCCATCCGGTCACGGAGATCGAATTGGATTTGGAGTGAGACTTGCATTTCCTGGTATTGTGCCAAGCAATAGTCCAGGACACGCAGGAGTCGTTCGGTGTGTCTGGTGTACTTAGCGTAGACCTCGTCCATGCGAAACCATTGCTTGCGCTTCGGACATCTGTAGACAAATGATAGGCCTCCTTGGATCTCATCCAGTACTTCTTTTGCTACGCTGATCTCCTCGGGAACTAAATTGTACAGCATTGCTTTAGTGGCGTTTCGTAATACGTCTGACTTAATTTGTCACATTGTAGGTTACGTAAAGTATGCATGAGAGTGAAAATAACATTTTAGGTGTTAATAGAATTTTAAAACTGCGGGTATAGCACTTGCCTGCAGTTTGAGCCATCAACTCCACAACGCGTGCTCTGCTGGCCATCAAATCCTTCTCCAATGTAAGAGGCAATGAATTCGGGTCGAAGATGTCGAAATCTTCAATTTTATTGTGCTGTAATAATTGACAGTTAAGAACTGTTAATGCTATGAAATAATAAAATACATTTTCATTTTCATTACCTTATGATAAAGGTAATTTTTGGTATTTTAAATTATTCCAGTTGCAATAACAGTTTCACCACAGTGGCAAGGATGTCCTTCAAAGTGGCAGCAACTGACATGTTGATAACTAGAAAGATAATGTTAGGAATTAGTTACACATCAACTTTCGTCGATCGTTAGATTTGAAGTTTAAAGTCACAAAATATTTATTATTTGTCATGTCGCAGGAAACATATTGACAGTGAGGTACAATTTTTTTAAGCGGTCATATAAGCCTGCCTCGTACTTTTACATTGCTGCAATTTAGATTTGAACTTTTAAGTCACAAAATAGTTAATATTAGTCATACAACAGGAAACATATTGACAGCGAGGTACAATTTTTTTATGCAGTCATATAAGCCTGCCTCTTACTTTTCCCCTGCTCCAATCATTTCGGATTGTACCACTTAAAAACGGTTACGTCCAACTTATTCGTTATACACAGAGTACATGAAAGTACATGAGGTGTCGTGACATCACTCCCGCAGAAGATATTCTCGACGCAAAAACCGCTTCATGTTTTCCCCATCCAGCTCTTCTTCAAGTTTGAATGTGGCTTGCTGCAGTTTGTCGCACAACTTTTTGCATGCTGCCGTTCTCTCCTGCAGTATAAAACAATAAAACCCAATGACATTAAATTGTTAAGTGATTTGAAACACAATAAAGTTGGGTCTCGTTAACAGTAAATCATCTGGATTGACATTGAAATTCCGGTTAATCTCTAATCCAAGAAGCTAAATACCAAATATACGTAGTATCTCGGTTCCTGCTTTACATAAATTGGGACCCCCTTTTGTTACTACGGCTCTGATAAAGTGTAAAAGTTAGCATTAATTACTAATTATCAATTCCACTTACGTCGACTTCCTCAAGAGATGCAGCTGATTTTTTTGACAGCCAAATGAGTCCCCAGTCCATGTAGTCGGTGACGTCAGTTTGGTCACACACTTCCGACCCTGCGATGTATTCGCCAAGTCTGATTACGTATTCAGATACTTTCTTGAAGCGATGCTCCTGTTCTGTCGAGGAATCGTGGAGTCGCTGCAGATAGGCCTCGAAGACCCTCTTCGGTTTTCCGTAGAAATGTTGGAGCATGTCTTCGATGAATTTCTGCACCAGCCGTCTGGTTGCGAATTCGTCTGGTAAATAAATAATTAAAGTTTATTACTTAATTTTATTCCTATACATTGAAAGTTGTTCATTCATTACATTCCTATCAATCATGACATAATAAAGTGAGGTACATTATACATGTATTTGGGGTCTCGTCATCCTGAATTCCGCATAACGTGACCCCACTGCACCTTCATCAAAGATGTGAAACAAAATACCATTAAGAATGTTGCATATACAGTTTTCACCTAGAGTTTCGGGTTCCATAGTACGGAGGACGGCTCTGTGCTTGACGAAAATCTCTGCTGCAAGGCTTGCCAAGCGAAGCTGTTTCACCCCTAAGACTTCTTTCCTCTGTTGAGATTTGTCGAAACTTTATATGACACCAGCACCAAAAGGCGGAAAATATTTCCATTGTTTACAAATATTGACAGGATTTTATGTCAAGTGTCATAAAAAAAGTTTGGTCACTTCAATTTTACCAGATCTCTGAGCAAGAGCAGAAAGCGGTTTTGGGATACTTCTGGGTCCACGATGCTTGCTGGGTCCATGCTCCTGCTGGATGCTGTCGAGTCTGTAATTAACATCAACTAATTAATCTTTGAACCAATTATTGCGATAGCAGAAATTAAGTAATTTAACGACTCTTTTTCACTTCTATACCATGATGTACCGAAAAGGTACTTGCTAGATTATAACTTGCAGTAATTTAAAAACAAGTCACAGAATTACAAAAGGGGGAAAAAGTCTGATCCACACGGTCACTCAATGGCCAGTCAACACCAGGGTTGCCAGGTGCATATAAATTGAAGAGGCGAAATATCCCTCATAAAATTTCTAAATATAACAAAAATCAAATGACTACTTTCATAAAATACTTACAATTTGGGAGAATCAGAAAAAATTCTCGGCGGAAAAGCCGCTTAATTTTCTCTTCATCGTAGGCATCGTCCACTTCGAAAAGGACCTTCTCCGCTTTGTTATAAATCGCTGCTCGTGCAAGGTTGAAATCCTGCAGTTAGGCAATAATAAAACCCAATGAAATTACATTGTTGAGCTATAGTTAATTGTAACACAATACACTGGCTGGAGGGTGGGTCTAGGTAATGGTACAAGTATCGATACCGAGATCCCATTGTACGAAGAAGAAGAAGTAATAAATTAAGTTTGCATTACAAATTATCAATTTCACTTACCTCGACTTCCTCAGGGGATTGAGGTTCATTAGCTGATGTCCATTGCATGCCCCAGGTGAGGAATGCGCAGAAATCTTGCTTGTCAAAGTTTTCCTCCCGTGCGATTTCGGTGGCCACTCGGATGCATTCTTGTGCAACTTTAGTGAAGCGATACTCTTGGGCAGAGCTGGAATCGTAGATTGTGTACAGACGGCGCTTGAAGACAATCTTGGGATTTTCAAAAATGTGACGGAGACATTCCTGGGCAATTTTTCATCAACGTTCTATACGTACATTTTTCAAGCTTGCAGATCCCGAACGCAAAATAGATATACAGTTGACTTAACTGTATGCTAGGATGGAGAAGCGTAAAAGTTGTACATAAAAACGTCGGTGAAATTGAGACCCTGAGCCATTTGTGCGCAGTTGCTTTGTCCGCTTTTTCAGCTGGAAAATAATTATATTTTCATACAAATTCTTATTTCTAAAAATGTTAACTTGTTCATTCATTAAATTCCTATCAATCATTACCCTATTGACCTTGATCACAAAAATGATACCAAATGTAATAAACAATGTGTATGACAAAATTTTCACCTGGAGTTGATGCCTCCATTGCAAGGAGGTTGCGTTTCTTTTCGATGTACACAATTGCCAATGCAACTGCAAGGGTGCCAGTGTCGGATTGTTCAGAAATGTCAGAAATGTATTTCTTCTGAAAAAATAAATGTGCCCGAACTTATAATGACACCAGCAACAGAAGGCTAAAAATTTACACCATTCTCCTACACTTTCGTAGTTGTCAAATATTTACAGGATTTTTTGGTTAAGTGTCATAAATAAGTTTGGTCAAGGCAATTTTACCAGATCTGTCACAAAGAGCGTAAAGCGGTTTTGAGATGCTGAAGCCATGATGCGTCTTACCTGGAAATGAAAATTATTATTGAACGGTTAGATTAAATGCTATGTCAAAGTTCGTTTGCACCTCATTATTGTACATTAGTTTTTTGTTATTCCAAACACATACAAGTTATAGGTACATTGGTTAGACAAGTTTTGGCTACTTAAACATTGAAAATGTTTGTCATATTTTCATACAATTACACAGGTTGCATAATTTTTGATACAACACAATTTAGTCATGTCAGACTTTTCCATACGTGTTTGTACATATCACACATCACTTTCGTTCTCGTGTCCTCCTAACAGTCATGCCAGACTGTTCCAATACTTGTTGGCTTTTGATCAATTAACGGAATTTTTCCTCGCTCATCTCAATGTCTGTATCGGACAAGTATTTATTTCCGTCTTCTTCATAACCAGCATCGTCTTCCGATGTTTCGCCGTCGCTGTCGGTCTGTCCCTTGAAGAAATCCGCGCTGAACAAAATCGCCTCGTGCAGTGTCACCCTTTTGACATACCGGAAGTCGGATACCTTGAGAGTTTCAGCCCATATCGTTGTGAATGTCGCTGGATTATTGAACAGGTTTCCGGTATTGACCAAGACTGTGTTATCGGAAAGGTCCGGCTTGTTGAAGTCGATCTCCCTGATTGGAGAAACAAAATATGAATTTGGAAATGAATCACAGCTTTTACACATTTTTTACATTGCATATTACTTACTTGAAACTCATTTGTCCCAGATGGCATGAGTTGTCTTCTTGGCGGTAAAAGAAGAACTCTCCTCTCCGCAATTTGGCGAGGTAGTGAGTAATTTCGCTTTTGGACATGGACTGCAAAGGAAGTAATAAAATATTTAACGAACATTACGTTCATCCTCACAATGTCCTAATTTTTAATTAACGTTTTAAAATTACTACTTGCCGTGTGGACTTCGTTACGATCAAATGAAGGGCACATCTTAGCTTTTTGAAGTTTTCCGTATTGAAGTCTGTTGATTCGCGCAATGTGGTAGAGTACGTTCACTGGAAAGATGGCCTGGAACCATTTACCTGAAAGCGTTCATAACGTTGGCTTTAAGGTTGGATGTTTGCTAGTGGTGGTTTCTTATTTGGTCAAGTACTCTATGCGCACTTACCGTGGCCTGAGGAGCAAAATCTGTACTTCAGCTCGATCTCCTTCTTCTCTGGATAGGCTTTCTTGAACTCGCCGACGTAGCTGTCGTATCCTTTAAAATTAAAGTTTTCATGTGCATTTCTTTCTTGTTGATAATTAAAATATTAAATTCACCAACGGCAACGAATCAGGATAACTGTAATTATTTAAACTCACCCTCTGGATTTCTATGATTCAAGACTTGGAAGAAAAAATACGGTCCGAATTTTTTCGCCCTCTTCTCCGGAATGTGCAAAAGCTGCTCTCGCCTTTCTTGACTTGTCTGCGATTGCAGTTTGTGACGGTCGAGTTCTGGTGTCAGGTTCGTGTCTAGTGGCTCTAAGCCAGCTCCAGCAGTCGTCATGGTTTCCTCCATTTCTGTCTTGCCACCTGCGAAATAAATTTTACAACTGTTAAATTTTGTCGTGAAGTAGGTTTCTAACCAGTAAAATTACTAATACGGAGTACTTTATTTAGGTTGGCTATTCCGCCCTTATCTACAAACATTTACATATTTTCTGTTTTTTTAATACAGATTAGAAACGAGATTACAGAGATTACAGTCATGTGAAACTGTACCGTACTAGAAGCAGGAAATTGTCTTTTCTGGTAGGGAAAAACTTTCAGTTCAAGCTCATATTTAAACAGCCATGTAAAACTGTACCGTACTTTTAGTCATGAATAGCCATTTCGCTGAAATAAACACAGTCACGTCAGGTTCTCGTCGTTGTCACAACATTTATTCTGCACTGGGCTCATCATCACTGTCTGACAGGTTAAGTTCGGCGTCGTCGGGGCATTCCTTGTCGGGACCTTCGTAGTGCTCGCTGTCCAGGTCGTCGATTTTCAACTCGCGGAGCGCAAGGAAAGCTTCTTTCATTGTCAGCTTCTTGACGTTCGTAAGTTGGTCGAATCGATACCTTTCGATGTCGCACTCTCCGCGGTGATCAACTCGCATGTCTTGGTGGAAGAGGTCTCCAGTTTTAATCTCGAACCAGTTAACAGGACAAGTGGGGTCTCGACGAACGCAGATCCTAGAATAAGTAATATAATATGTTTGCCTCACAAGCTAGTACAAATATATAAGACATGTACGTTTTCCTGAAACTTACACCCTTGTGAGCTGCCCGAGCAAGAAACATCCGTCTGGCGTGTCGGCGTAGATGTAGTCTGTCGGCTTGCACTTGGCAAGGTACTGTTGAACTTGGGCCGTAGACATGTCCTAAAATAATTAAACAAACAAATGTTAGGCGTGTTGACAGAAGAAATATAAGTACTGAGCGTAAATTCAATCAGTTCTTACATCATGAAATTCGGTATAGTTGAACGAGTCATGAATCCTGGGTGCCTGAAGTTGGTCGAACTGACGTCGAGTCAGCATCGCGACGTAGTGCAATCCCCTTGGATCGAAGGAGGTCCTGAAGTGTTTTGCTGCAAATCACACAATGATACTTTTGATACTTATGTCTCTTGACATTGTGTGAAAATACATGTCATACAATTAACTTATCAACCGAGAGGTTCTTACCATGCCCGGAATTCGAGTATCGGTACTTCACATCGATCAACCACTGTTCGGGGTACGTATGTAGCAGTTGTCCTACATACGACTGATAACCTGTAATCAGGTAATCACAAGGATTAGAATCATAAAGTCGTGAGACTTTGTCATTCACGAACAAACGCGCATATGTACATTGTACCTTCGGGTGTGCGGTGGTCCAGTACTTGGAAAAAAAAGAAGGTTTGGTTGTTAGCAGCTTGCTGAGTTGGTTGCTGCAACAAGGCTAGTTTGTTCTCCAATGGCGACTCTGGATGTAGACGGTGACGACTTAGATGTGGTTCAACCGTCAAGGACCACACGCGGGGTGGGGGTGGGCTCTCCGGTAGTATAACTGTGTCATCCAGTGATGGGTCGACTTCATCGGTGATCGGTACTTGTGCTGTGTCATCCAGTGATGCGTCGACTTCAGCGGTGATCGCGCGTAGAACGGTGTCATCCAGTGCTGGGTCGAATTCATCGGTGATCGCGCCGGCGAGTGCTTCCATGTTGTGGAACAAGATTCTGCAATGTTTCAAAAATATATTAAAAATTGTGTCTCCTTCCTCTATCCTACTTTCTTTTTAAACTTTTATTGTAATGTTAGGGTCACTTCCTGGTACATTTCTTACATATGTACATTATTAACAACAAAACATTTTTACAAGGTTAGATCAAGCAATGTGATGCTTTCCCGGACAATATAGACATACATAGTCAATTACACCGAACAATTATTACAGTTCGAAATCACTATTAAGCAATGTGATGCTGTTACATACAGTTTCTTTTTGTACTTTGTCGACAGTTTTCACTTTCACTTATAGAAACTTCTCCTTAGATGGCTCATCATCTGACACCGACAAGTTCAGTGATCCAGTTTCTTCCGTGACCACGAAGTCGTCGTCGCATTCGAAATCTGTAGATGCGAGATTACCGACGTATTTTTCTTTATGCGCCAGACGAGCTTCTTTGGACGTCATCCTCTTGACATAGAGTATTTCCTTGAACCGATTTTCGTAGTATTTGACCCGTCTTGCGCTTTGAGTGTGGTCGAAGAGGTCGCCTGTTTTGAATTCGAAGTAGTTGTCAGGGTCCATTAGGTTGCCCAATAAGCAAACGCTAAATAAAGAAAATATTACATGTATCAATGTCATTCAAAGTTTTCCTTCACTAATGTCATGCAAGGTGTTAATTCTTCTCACTTACACTTTTGTAATTTGTCCGAGGATGTAATAGCTGTCCGGTAATTCCGCGTAAATGTAGTTCCCGCGTTTACACAGGGACAGGTACCTCGCTACCTCCTCCTGGCTCATTGCCTACGGAAAGATGTTGGAAGCAATTATTGAGATATCATTCAGTAATAAACAATTAATAACAAACTCTGTTAATACCTAAAACCTTGATCACTTACAGCATGTGTCTCTCCACGGTTGAAGGAAACGTGCAGTCTGGCGGCTTGGAGTCTCAAATACTGCCAACGATTGATGAGGGTAACGTGATGAAATGCGAGCGGATTGAACCAGGCCTTGAAGTGCTTTGCTATAAAATAGCAATGACATACATTTCATAGAAAGTCACTTAGCACAATATTTGATATGACAATATTGCTAATATTGTTCTTACCGTGACCAGAACAGGCGTATCGATACTTGACTTCGATCTGGAACTTTTCCTCATTTGTTGTCTGTACTTGACCGATAAAGCTATCGTAGCCTGAAATTAGAGTATGGCAAATTAGATCACTATAAAATATACCTTTTACATTAATGCTTAATCAATGTCATATGGTATATAGCTATATCAAATTATATTACCATCAGGTGACTTGTGGTTCAGTATCTGAAAGAAGATGTAGGGACCTTCTTGGTTCGGCCTTTGATCTGGAATTCGCAGTAGACTTTTCTTCTTCCAATTCTCTGTTTCCGAACATAACTTGTGTCTGGTGAGATTTTCGGTGACTTGAAATACTGGATTCGCTGTACCGACCGGTCGACTTCCCATTCCGGCGCTGTTGTTTGATGCCATATTGCCTACGAAAACATCGTCCACTTTGTTGTTACGTTAAAAAGTTGCTGTACATTTGACTAGATTACATACATGTTTCTTGTTACAAAAATGAAATATCGAAGGGTGTCTTAAAACAACTAGCCATGTCAGGCTGTTCCGATACTGATTACGTTACAAAGATAATTATGTTAAACTATCCCATACGTCGTTTTCACGAAATTTACATGAGCATCTCGTATTGCCCACTCGACGTGCTAGCCAAAGCTGCTCCTGAGTTTTTGAGCTGTTTTGCTTCTCTTTTCTGCTGAGACAGTTCCATCAGTCCCTCCGTTGCGGCTTGCTTGGCTCTCACGGGATCAAGTTCGGTTCTACCCTGCCCTTTTGTTGTGGCAACCCAGAAGTAGGCAAGCCCCTTAATTTCATTCATTGCCTCCATTCGGGTCTTGTCTGCGATTCCTAGGCAACAGCGTCTGAGGAATTCTATCAAAGAGTTGATCCGGTCAGCCTTAACTTTCCGATCTCGGTCGGGACTGTATCCGAATACATCCGGACTCGTTGCGAAAACAAAGACAGCTTGTTGCTCTGTGAGCTCTTGAATGAAGGGGACTCCTTGACTAGCAACGCCGTACCGTTTCTCCGTTTGCCTTTTCAACTTTGTTACTTCGAAGATGACGTTGCAGAGGCCATTGGACCAAACCTCATTTAAAATGTCGTCCCGATTGCTGACGTCCACATTGTCGAGTTGCAGAAAAATGCGTGGACTTTCCTTGAAGAAAGCACTAATTTGAATCATGGTTGCGATTGCTGGGACTTGGTTGTAAAAGCTGCTTTCATTTGCGAATTCGTAGCAGTCTGTCTTCCTTCCCGCCAGGTCGAAGATCTTCTTCATGACGGATCCTAGTTGGCACAAATGGAGGTAAAGTTTTTCGTCGGCATTGCCTTCGAGTTGGCAAATTTTCTTCGCGTATGTTTCGTAATAGTAATAGTGGCTGACAATTGTGAGCTTGTCCTCGAGATATTTCTCCTTCAACTCTTCTTGACTAATCCCATTGTAACAGGCGTAAGTCACTTCCCACAAGCGTAGCAATGTCAGCGTACACTCCTTTTTCGTGTTTGTCCCCAGGTCCTTCATCCGGCTAACCATCTGTGAGTGCTCAGTCCGGCTCTCCTGTGATATTGATTTTTTATCGGCAATTCCAACTAGGGTTCCAAAAAGGTTGACTGTGTAGCCCGTCTCGAGATTCCTTTCTGTGTGCAGCAATCGGCGTGTTGTTGCAGCCTTTTGTCTGGCAACACTCCTCTTCTTCTTCCCGTCTTCGCTGTACATGAGGTTGTCGTTGTTGTACTTTGCACGCCACTTCTGGTATATTGCGTCTTTCCCAACAGGCTTCTTGTTCATCTTGACGGGTCTGGTGGTAGGCAATAGCGTCGGCGACGATTTGTTATCGCGAGGTATATCATTGCCCGACCACACGTACCAGCCCCAACTCCCTCGATTATCCACTTCTTTTCTGAGATGCATCAAGGTGATCTCGTCCGTTGGAAAATCAATGACTCTGTCCTCCTTCTCCAATTCTTTCGCCCACATAGTGTCCATGGTTGAAAATAAAACTTGGTTGAATTTGGTCCAGTTCATGTTGGTGAGGCACGTGGTTCTGCAAACGAGATTTATTTTTGGAAAATTTAATGTTAAGTATGTCAATTATTTCACACTGCAAAGCCGCTGTATTTGTAGAAATACAGCTTTTCTTAGAGATTATATGATATTACCGTTCTTCCAATCGTAGATCGTCCTTACAGACTTTGATGACATGGTCGATAATTTCGGAAACCAATTCCAATTCCCGTGTGTTTTCTTCCGGGGTCCGTGGGTGGGTTTGTGTCAGGGGGTTTCGCTTCTTGAACGAGCCAGTTTCTGAAAAATATGTTACATTTATCACATCATCCTGGATTGCCTATAAGTTTAATAATTTAAAGTTTGGCTACTGCAAATTATAGTCTCACCTTCATTTTGCGACAGCTCACTGTCAAGTGTAGCGTCCGGATCGTCGTCATCGTTGCCATCGTCGTCATCGTCGTGCCCGACGTTCTCGTTGGTCACATGCGTTCCTTCTGCAACTGGAACCTCGTATTCGGCGATTACCTCTTCGCCCTCTTGCAGTTCATGGTCTGGTATATTCATTGGTTGTGGATTGCAAGACTTGTCGGCTGGAACCTGGAAACAGTTTAAAGACATTACGTAATGAAGTTAAGGTCAATACATACTTGCTTGAAATGCTTCAACATTTTATGACGTATACTCAAAATATTGTTTCTTCAATTGTGCTATGCATAAAAATGAACTTGTTCATCACATAAATGTATTAAAAGTTTGAGTTTGTTTCATTGTAAAGGACATGTACAATGCTTAAATAAATTGATTTGAATTGAATTGAATTGCTTACTCCTCTTTCAATGTTTTGGATATGGTTAAAACAACAGTAAGATTTCACCGCCAGATGGCTCCTACTTCAGTTTATAATAGCCTTTCAATAAAAGGTGTACTCAATTGCAGTTGGAACACAATTAAATATAATAATTCATTACTTCACTGAAAGTACTTAAATTTATGACAGACAGTTACCTTTAATTTAGTTTCATTTTTCTACCACTGAATTAATCCTAAAATTAATCAATCGTTTAACATAACTGGTCGTCAATGGAATCTATGCTATTTGAATACCTAACTATCTCTCAAGCCTTTGGTCTTTTGACCTAAAGCATTATCTAAAGACACCTTAATTGGAGTTATGAAACCATTTAATAATATGAAAACGTTAATATTTTGTTTTTAAACATTATATTTTCGTCACTACTTGAACCACACATTAAAGTACTTAATTTATAAGAATTAAATACTAATATGTATCAAGAATACGTTGTGGCTAAATTTAATGTTCGTATAATGCAGAGTGGTCCACAAACAACAATTTCATTGGCTGGCATCAAGTCCATTTAGGTTCGCATATTCCTCAAGTAAATCGTCCATGTTCAAATCCTCAACTTTAGCGTCACTTAGGGATTCAATTCGTTTCTGCAATAGCTTACAGATCCGGTTCTGGATATGAAATCACCAAAACTTTTTAAATATTGATCTATAATGTCAGTGACATGATTTTACTTAAACCATAATTTTTACAAAGCTTAATTATTCCCATCAAATCATTTAAAAAGTTTTGCAAACTTCCAACTTGGATTCGTAGAACACGGCGATAAAGTGCTAGACTATGTTCAACGTCAACCTCATCTTCCGCTTGCCTTCGTAGTATTCCGCTTTTCTCTTCTAATTTCTTTACTTTAGCCATTACGTTTGACATCTTCTATTTTAGAAACTTAATAATTGCTCACTGAATTGCAAAAAAATCACCTCGTTTCTGAGGGTGGTAACAATAAGTTATCAAGAAGCACAATGCATGCAAAGTTGTTTCGCACAAAGCTCAAATTTATATAGGGCGTGCAAATTCACCCTCTCCTTATTTGATCTCCAAACATGTTTTTCTCACATGCATGCATGGGCAGCTAGTCTTTTTTGCAAACTATTTCAGTTGTTAATTTCACCAATGTCTTTCGTACAGCTTTGAGGCTAGTAGTTCCGAAACATTTCTTAATGCTAATACCTTTATGCAAATGCTTTATACCTTTTCTTTATAATTTCGAAAACAACGAGCGTAAAAGCTGTTAGTAGACTGTTGGTGAAATTGACGTTTGGGTGGGGTAAAGACGGTTATTTTGAAGACGCAAAAAATTTGCAAAAGCTTCAGCTTTGCAGCTGCATCAAGTTTTTTTGTTTTGAACATGAAAGCAAACTTTTTGTCTAATCGACAAACACAGTGTCATTGAAATCTACCAATACCAACACCAAGATGTCTTTTCGTCGGAAAATACCAGACAGAGGAATAGTAAGTCAATTATTGTCTAAAGAGATAAGAATATTTTCACACTACAATTTGCCAACATGTTTTCACAAACATAACCACTAACTCTATTAGAATTATGCTTAAAAAGTAGACTTATAGAAATATGAACCTGTGAGCATATTGTGAATGTTATGGTACACAACAAACTTTGGTTAATACTTAATAATAAATAAATGTTACAAAAAAATTATTGTAATTTTCCAGTACAGAGAGCAATACAGGATTGAACGGGAAATAAGAATCGCTAATGACAGGGCGTATCAATTACAACTCGAACTATTGGACGTCTTTAACGATGTGTGCACCCCATCCACCAGTGAGGATGAAGATGAAGACAACGAGAACGAGGAGGAAACTCCAATCCTTAATCCACCCACATCACCGCACATTCTTCAATTGCTCCTCAACATGCTAGCTGTCGTATTCCCCCTCACGAGGGAAACGGAGTATACGTATTTATACCATCAAAGAGATTACGTCAAAAAATGTAAAAGGAAATTGAAGAAAATGAAAAGAAATGCAAAAAGAATCAATTTTGAGATCATTTATCGCGACCCATGTTTTTGGACTCATCTGCTACGGATTCAGAGAACTTATGTTGACGATGGTGGACGGGCATTTTTAAACCAACTGGTTGCACTAGAGTCTCATTTAACAACAGAATACGAGTCTGAGTCTGA
>JAIYDG010000383.1 GCA_027487625.1 Bacteroidota bacterium | reverse complement strand
TTCCTTGTAGAGACGCGATAAATTCCCCCGCCCCCGTAGAGACGCGATTAATCGCGTCTCTACGAGAACGAGGGGAATTTCCCCAAAATAATGAATCATATTTTTTGTACAAATGGTAATAAAATATGCTGCATTGTTACCATAATCCCACCATTGTGCACGTGCAGAAGGAATTCTGAATTTGTTTTTGAATTTTTCCATATTTTGATTTCATAAAAAAATGGAATTAAATAAAATGTCGTTGATTGAATCGTATGTAAACGTATGTATACGTATGTAAACGTATGTATACGGATAAAAACGGCAACCGTCAATTGTAGAGACGTGATTAATCGCGTCTCTACAATTGACGGTATTGCGTTTCTGAAATTTCATTATCGCGTTTCGATAGACACGATTAATCGCGTCTGTACATTTTTGATTTTTATATTCAGATTTATTCGCATTTTGCATATTAATTTAACACAATGAAAATCTTCGCAGAAACAGATAGATTAATTCTTAGAGAAATGATTCAGGAAGATGCAGAAGCATTTTTTGAAATGGATTCAAAACCAGAAGTTCATAAATACTTAGGAAATAAACCTGTAGAAAGTCTTCAACAAACCAGAGAGGTGATTGAATTTGTTAGGCAACAATACCTTGATACTGGAATTGGTCGCTGGACACTTATAGAAAAGGCTAGCGGAGATTATGTTGGTTGGGGTGGACTAAAACTGATTAGAGAAGAAACAAAAAATATAATCGATTATTTAGATGTTGGATACAGGCTTACTCCTAAACACTGGAATAAAGGTTACGCTACTGAATCTGCAATTGCGAGTGTAAAATATGGCTTTGAAAAACTAAAGCATTCTAAGATTTATGCTACTGCACATAAAGAAAATAAGGCATCTAGACATGCTTTAGAAAAAACAGGTTTGATATATACCGAAGATCATGAATGGGAAGGAATTCCATGTGATTGGTTTGAAATAAGTTTCGAAACTTGGAAAGAAAAACATAGTTTTAATACCAGTAAAATTCTATTATTTTAATTTAAATTTTTTAACAATGATTAAATCAATTAAGCCTTTTATTGGTGCTAAAGATTACATAAAATCTCAAGAGTTCTATATTGAAATGGGTTTTGAGGCAACTGTTTTGAGTCATAACCTAATTGTTTTTGAAATGGAAGAATTTGCATTCTATTTACAAGACGCCTTTGTTGAAGATTGGATAAATAATTCAATGGTATTTCTAGAAGTTGAAGACATCAAAACATTTCACAATACATTATCAAAAAAGGATTTACCTACAAAATTTGAAGGAGTAAGGTTAAGTGAGATCAAACAAATGCCATGGGGTAAAGTTTGTTATTTACACGACCCTTCAGGTATTTTATGGCATATTGGAACATTTCAGTAAATTAAAATGGGTGAACTAAAAATTGGTATTATGGGAGCAATGTCCGAGGAAATTGAGGGCATTCTTGAATTAATCGATTCTGTAGAAGAAATAAAAATTGGTAACCGCATCTATTTTGAAGGAAAAATAAATGAAATCAAAGTTGTTTTAGTTTTTTCGAGGTGGGGAAAAGTAGCAGCTAGTTCTACAGTTTCTGCATTGATACATCATTTTGGAGTGAACCAGATACTGTTTACTGGTGTTGCAGGTGCAATTATGAATGATTTAGAAATTGGAGATATAATCATAGGCAAAAGATATATTCAGCATGATTTGGACGCCAGACCATTAATGAAACAATTTGAAATTCCATTATTGGGTAAAACCTTTATCGAGGCAGACCAACAACTTCTGCAAACAATTGAAAAAGCGGTTTGCAATTTTTCCATTCATTTAAAAAATAAACAAGTTATTTCAGATGATATTCTTTCTAAATTTAATATAGAATCACCTCGGATATTGATTGGAGATATTGCAAGCGGAGACCAATTTTTCTCAAGCATTGAACAAAAAAATCAACTGAGTAGCTTGTTACCAACAATATTATGTGTTGAGATGGAAGGCGCGGCAGTAGCTCAGGTTTGTTTTGAAAATGGAATTCCATTTTGCATAATCAGAACCATTTCGGATACAGCAGATCATGATGCTCATATTGATTTTCCTAAATTTCTTAAAGAAGTATCAGGAAAATTTTCAAGTGGAATTATCAAAGAGTATTTTAAACTAATTGGAAAATGAGTACCACAAAATTATTAGCTAAACATTTCAATGAAGTTTATTTTGGTGGCAACTGGACCTGCTCAAATTTAAAGGAAACTCTGGAGGACATTACAATTGATGAAGCAAATTTTAAGATAGCAGATTTCAATACCATTTTATGTTTGAGTTATCATATTCATTATTTTGTTGTGGTTCAAACAACATTTCTCAAAGGATTAAAAGTAAAAGCCAGTGATAAACTAAGCTTTAATCATCCTGAAATAAATGATGAAATTGAATGGCAGTTATACAAAAATAAATTATGGAAAGAGGCTGAAGAATTTATTCAGCTATTGGATCAATTAGAAGATGATGTTATATTGGAAGATTTCATTGACCCTCAATATGGCAATTATTTTAGAAATATTAATGGGTTAATTGAACATTCCCACTACCATTTAGGACAAATTAATTTGATAAAAAAACTTGCTCGAATTCAATTAAGCTAAGTTCTTGTCCCCTACTATTTTTCATAAAATTTGAAAATTATTTTGCGCAACCAATTGTTTGCATATATTTGCAACCGATTAGTTTCACAATTATGAGAAGAGATGTATTTCAAGCAATTGCAGATCCAAGCAGGCGAGCTATTATTACATTAATTGCAATCCAAGCAATGACACCTAATGCTTTAGCAGAACATTTTGATACAAGTCGACAAGCAGTATCGAAACATTTAAAAATTTTACTTGAATGTGAATTAGTAAAACAAGAACAGATTGGTAGAGAAATTTTTTACTCTTTAGAAGCAAAAAAAATGAAAGAAATAGACCAATGGATCGCCCAATTTAGAAACTTGTGGGAAAACAGATTTAACGAACTTGATAATATTTTAATCAACCTAAAAAACAGAAAAAAATGAAGCCTTTATTTGATTTTATTGCTGACAAAGAAAACAGCAGGATTTTAATTAAAAGAGAATTCGCAGCAAGCAAAAACCTAGTTTGGGAAGCCTGGACCACTCCTGAAATACTTGATTTATGGTGGGCTCCAAAACCTTATCATACTAAAACCAAAAGCATGGATTTTACTGCAGGAGGAATGTGGTTGTATTGTATGGTAGGACCAAATAACGAAACACATTGGTGCAGGGCTGATTATTTAAGTATAAAACCCTTGGAATCATATTCTGGTTTAGATGCATTTTGTGATGAAAATGCCAATATCAATCCAGAATTTCCAAGAACTAAGTGGAATGTTAAGTTTGAAGAACATGGTGAAAATACCGTAGTTAATATCATCAATCAATTTGAAAAACTTGAAGATCTGGAACAAATTATTGAACTAGGATTCAAAGAAGGATTCACCATGGCAATGGGAAATCTTGATGAATATTTTGCTTCAAAAAAATAAACTATTAATTATAATTTTAATCCCATCACTTATGAAAAACCCTAAAATCATTTATTGGACAAGCACAGGTTTGTTTTCCGCATTCATGTTATTTTCAGCAATCCCAGATTTAATGGTGATTGAAGAAGCTAAAACATTTATTCTTCACTTAGGATATCCTGAATATTTTATTCCTTTTATAGGATTTGCAAAATTGCTTGGTAGCATTGCTATTTTAATACCTTCATTTAATAAAATCAAAGAATGGGCTTATGCCGGACTGGTATTTGATTTAATTGGAGCCTTTTATTCAAACTACATGACAGATGGATTTAACTGGGGATTTTTAATGGCTATTCCCATCTTTTCAGTTATAACTATTTCATATTTGTACAATCAAAAAGTGAATCAAATTAAATCTTGATTGTACTAAATTTAACCTAAATAAAACTTTATATAAACTAAAAGCAATCAATCAATCCACAAAGGAAATCACTGTAAAATAGAATACAAATCAAATGTGATTAAAGATTATTAATTGAATTCCTGAACTAAGAAATGTTTCTAATTAAGGGTTAAAAACACCTACTTCAATTCAAGCAACAATTGCATATAAAAAGAGGGATGTTCCTATTAAATTAGGTAGATTTTAGAATTTAATCTTGTTTACATTTAACAATATTGAAATTTTAACATAGGTAATGCATTGACAATTGGTAATATCTTGACTTTTAAAAAACTTAATAAATTCTAAAAAAACTTGTTTTATTAAAAATTTTAAAAGTATATTTATCTGATTATTAAATACATTATGAAAACAATTTTACTCAATCTCTTGGCTGTTGCAGTTGGGGTTATTTTAGGAAGCATGGCAAATATGGGTATTATAATGATTAGTGAAGATATTATTCCACCACCAGTTGGAGCAGATTTAACAACAACTGAAGGACTTAAAGCATCTATGCATTTATTTAAACCAATTAACTTTTTAATGCCATTTTTAGCTCATGCTATAGGTACTTTAGTTGGTGCAACACTTTCAGGATTAATTGCAGCAAGCCATAGAACCAGGTTTTCAATGGCCATTGGAATATTCTTCTTAATTGGAGGAATTCTAAGTGTTTATATGCTTCCATCGCCACTTTGGTTTTCAATAGCTGATTTATCATTAGCTTATTTACCGATGGGACTCATAGGTGGTAGATTGGCATTAGTTCTGAAAAAACAGGAGTAAATGAAAATATTAACTTATTCAATATTTTTTGCAATTGGATTGTTTATAGTTCGATTTCTTTATGCCTGTAATTCATTCCAATTAAGTGAAGCGGATAAAAATCTTGCTAAATCAATGGAATTTGATGAAGATGTTTTAAAAGAAGTTAAACCATATTTTTCAAATCCTCCAGAAGCATTCCATTATTCATTAGGAAAAACTTTTGTCGATGACAAATGGATTGAAACCGATACAATAAATGTAAAAGGAATTGCTATTTATGAAAATCCACCAAAATCTTCAGAAAACGTGTTGCTATTAAAAGATAGGTTGCGCGCTAAAGGATATTCAATATTTTTGATGGAAAATAATTTTGGAATTGAAAAAAGAGCCGACTTAGTTGGAATTCTCAAAACTACAGACAAATATAAAATTCTAAAAATCATAGAAACTGATGGAATCAATCATGACTTAGAAAATGATAGTTTGATTCAAATAATTAAAAAATTTGATTCAATTTATGATTTAGAATTAATTGGAGCAGGTGGTGATTGGTGCGAGTTTATCATACATAAAGAACCTTCAAATTATCAAAAATTTGCAGAAGAAATTTATGAAATCTGTCCTGATATTGTAGACCAAGGAACAGGAAGTGTAGAGGCATTGGCAGCAGAAATGAAAAGAACCAAAAGACTCTATTTTTGGTGGGATTAACAATTATACTATGAATTTCAAAAACACAATTTTACCCGTTTTAGCCTCAGGAATTTGGATAAGTATTTCTGAATTCATAAGAAATGAATTTATTCTAAAATCATATTGGATAGAACATTATCAATCAATGGGACTTCAATTTCCGGGTGAACCAATTAATGGTGCTATTTGGGGTTTATGGTCGATGGTATATGCAATAGTAATCTTTATAATTTCAAAGAGATTTAATCTACTGGAAAGTTTTGGTTTGTCATGGATTATCGGATTTGTAATGATGTGGCTTGTTATAGGAAACCTTGGTGTATTGCCATTTGGAATACTTTTTATAGCGATACCTCTAAGTTTACTTGAATCTTATCTAGCATGTTTAATTGTTAGAAAACTAGCATAAAAAAACGGCATTGATGTTTATTCAATGCCGTTTTTATTTAAAGAATAATTCTTAATGTACAGCGAAAGTTTTAGTTACTTGATTACCATTTTTACTAATAACTACAAAATAAATTCCCGGACTTAAAGCTTGAGTTTCACAAAATACTTTTGAATCTTTTGTTTGAATAGGAATTTCAATCTGATGACCTAAAATATCTGTAAACATTAATTGAGCACCGATTAAATCTGCTCCTTCCAATACAAATTTGTCGGAAGTAGGATTTGGATAAAGGTTGATTGTTTTACCAAAACCTATCTCCTCTTTACTTAAGAACCAATCGGTAGTAAAACCAAATTCAATTTCGCTTCCAAAATCAGGTTGTAAAGTTTTAATCACTGAACCATTGGTATTTTTGAATCTGATAAATCCTGTTCCTTGTGAACTATTAGCCCACCATTGAACGCCATCGGTTCCTTTATCTTTTACTTTTAATCTGTAACATCCACTTAATTCATAGGTATTTGAATGTAAAGTTGTGGCTTTGGTAAAGGTTTTTGAATCGATAACATTACCAGATTCATCTAAAATTTCGTAAGAGTTTTCTGTAGGATTGTTATTCGTATAAAACTCTAAAGTAAACTTTCCAGGTAATACTTCAGGTCTGTTAAATGGAGATTCCATTTTATTGTTATATACATATTCATCAGCCTGTCCATTTACTGTTTTAATTTCAGCATAAAACTTATTTCCTGTTTGCTTCACATTACCAAGCCACATAGCACCAATTGGCAAATGGAAACTTTGCGTATCAAGGAAACTCAAATTACCTGTCCATTTAAAACTTTGTTTTTCACCATTATTCACCCAATAAGAAATCTCAACCTCTGTAATAGGTAAACGACCTGTATTTTGAATAGTGATTTGAGGCTTTGAACAAGCAGGATTTAAACGTGTATAAAGCACTTTATCACTTGGTTGTTGGATATCATAAATTCTTGCATCAAGATTAAAACTAGGTTCGCCATATGTTACCAATTGATGAGAAATTTGATATCTATAATCACCTCCGGCTTTTGGAGGTAATGAAGTGGCATAATCTAAAGAGAATGAACTTCCCGGATTTACTTTTGAAGTAATATTAAATTCTTTTAACAAAGACCTTTCACCTGGACACCAACCTTCTCTATCATAAACCCATGTTCCACCTTGAGGGAATACAGGGTTCTTTGAACATTCTTGGTAAATCCTCCACACATAATCAGTATCACCTCCATTGATATTTAACATGTGGTTAACAACACCTCCATTAGCTTCAAACTCACCTTCTGCACCATGTCCGGTAATTGTTGATCTCAACTTAAAACCCTTTCCAGTACTTAATGTTGGAACATCAACAGCAAAATACCTAGAATTATTATTGATACTTCCAATTCCAGCTGCACCAGTTCTATTTGTTCCTTGCCAGATTTGATTAAACTCAAGAACTGGTCTTGGAGGTGTCCCTACAACAAACCAAAATTCAAGATCCATTTGTTCTTGATTCTGCCCTCCTAGTGTCATTAC
>JAIYDG010000279.1 GCA_027487625.1 Bacteroidota bacterium | reverse complement strand
CTCATACTTTACTTTACAAAATTAGTTTAATTTCAAAAATTATTTTATTTCTGAAATTAAATGGAATTGTTTCTTGCTAAATACAAAATTACATTTACACACATTGAAACAGGGGCGGTCGTAGTTCATTATTTTGAAGAACATAAGCGTGGGGTTATGCTTGATTATATTGCCTCTCAGAATAAAAATGAAGAGTTTCATGTCCACATAGAACTTATTGACAAGGTGGTTGCTCACTTTGACTAAACACATTTAGACTTTTCAAACTAACATAATTGTGTCCTTCATACTTTAATAAACCTATGTCTCCTCCACCATTTTTCTTTAGGCTTATTCCATAATCTTTCTTTAGCCAAAAACTATCGGTATGAATTCGAACAATGTCATCTTCATCAAAACACAACGCGTGTTTAATCATTTTACACCTAGCATAATCCAAAAGAAAAGGTTTTATTCTGGGGATCGGACCTTGATAACCTTTCTCTTTTCTCCAGATGGATGTAACCACAAATTCACCTGTTTCTGGGTGTGGCATCCAATTGACTTCTAACTCGGTTGCATCCTTGACACCAAAATAATCATAATCAAAATCATAAAACTTCTTGTCTGCAAGTACCTGAGTGTATCCATTATGAACACACACGTCCTTTTTCTTTTCAGACAATATTCCCCACAAACAATTTAACATTTGTTTCTCAAGTTTTCTTGCCATTTTATTAGGTGAATATGTTTTAATTCTTTTGAGTGCCTTCACGTAATCAAAAAGGAAACTACCATCCAGTAAATCAGATGTTATGTATTCTTGAAATTGTATTTTCTTTTCCGGTTTCATTTTCACAATTTTACAATTCAACATCTTGGCTAATCTTAATCTGTAATGAGTATATACTCCATTTTGATTAACTAATGCCATTTTTGCAATCTTGTGAGTTGCTTCAGGAAAAATGAGTTTTACATTAGTGTAAATCCCATATTTGATTTCTTCTGGAAATTCATCTATTTCAATTACATTTATCGAACACGTCATTGGATACATGAAGTTTGGGTCATTTCCGTATATACTGGGATACATGCTATCAATATCTATCATATGAACGAGTCCTTCAAAAGGCTCACACCAAGTTATTCCTCCTTGTGAGGCATTTTCCAGTAAATCAAATTCGTTCCTTTTTACTTCTTTAAAATCTGGCATTTTCTTGAACCATGCAGAATTTGACATCAAATGCTTCAATACAGTAGCTTTCATTAATCCAGTTACAGTAAAGTCAACGCAGTAATCTGGATACTTTGCGAGTTTTGTTTTTCTGTACGTATCTCTTTTAATGATTTCATTTGCTTCCATGACTTCAATCCATATTTCAGATAAAGGTCTTTTCAGGTCAGCCAACTGCTCAACATTTAAAATAAGAAACTCTTGTTCCCTTAATTCACGGTTAAATGCTCTATGATAAAATGTTTCCAACGTACCATCATCAAACACTTGTTTCTCTGGATGATAATACTCGTACTTTTTTGCACCTAACTTTCGGTACACCATCAACTTTTTACTTCCATTCTGTGGAATCTTATCAAACCACTGTTCTCTATCAACAATTCTAGGGCGCTTATTCATTTGTTATATCTCATGCAATAAATTATTATTAAGGTAATAATTTATTGTATTAAATTGTGTTTAAGTTGGAATTTTCTATGTTTTGCAGTATTAAAATGTTGTTTAATGTGAAACACATCAAACGAGCCTCCACATGGACAATTAAATTTGGTTAGTAACTCAGTCTTGTGTTTAAGGTAATGTCTTTTCTTGGTTTCCAGCATTCTTGTTCTACTTTCTTCAGGTGTTTCAATAATTCTTGTTCTCATTCTTTTATTTACTTATAGTGCTAACTTTTTAAGTCGGATTAATATTTAGAATTAGCTCAAATATTCTCAAACTTGGGATACTTGACTAGTGTTATTTCTAATATTTCATCATCATATTGTCCGATTGCTGTTTCCTCAGAAGCCTCGACTGGGACAGATGTATAATCTAAATTATCCAATACAAAATTACCCATTACATTATCGATGTTTTGAACCTTGGAAGACCGATAACCTGCATCTCGATACTTGAGAATAAATTGCCAAGAATATTCATCTAATATTCCTTCATCATCCAATTCTTCTTTTAACTCGTACAATTCATCTCTCAATTCATACAATGTGGTAGGTTCATCTAATTTCCATACGTATTGTTCAAGTCTTTTGTTGCTAATTTTTATAGGAATCATTTGCTGAGTTCCATCAGCGGACGGAACAGTGATACCTTTAATAAATGACTTTTTCGCTTTATCTAATGCTAAAATTCTTTATTACAAGTAGTAAGATTATTTTAAATGGATGATTTAAAATAATTTGTGGCTTGGAATATTGTCAATAATTTATTTCCAATAGATTACTTATATTGATTTCCAACAAATTAATTTGTTGGAAAGTAATATGCCATACAAACCAAAAGCCAAGAAAGCAGAGACTACCATTTCAAATGAGACAAAAGAAATGCAAAAGAAACCTGAGAAAATTACAAAACATGATGCAGGTCGGTTTCAAGAGACGAAACCTAATACCACTCAGCAAGCTGATATTTTCTTTATTCCTGACTCAAGACAACGTAAAATTAAATTAACGAATAAAGATGACATAGCCAGGTTTGATGGAAAGAAAGAAGTGAAAGTATCCAATGCATTAATTGTGCAAGACATCGGTTCTCGCAAAGTTGACATTAAATGGATACCGAACAAGGGGGCAGAAGCTACAACTGAAGCACTACAACAAATGTACAAGGAAGGTACTATCAAAAAGCCAACTTTTCGATTAATGACAGATAAAGGTCGCGAATTTCAAGGACAATTTACAAATTATGTTGAAGGAGACTTGAAGGTCAGACACGTTAGAAAAGATGGAGACTATTCTCATTTAGGTGTTATTGACAGAAAAATAGGACAATTCAGAAAAGAATCAAATACTGCTCAAAATGATTTTGAAGCAAAGACGGACGATGACTTTGACTGGGAAAAAGCTCGTAAAGACTTTATCAAAGACAGCAATAAAGACACTGAAGAAAGATTCACGCCAGGATATAAAGAAACTGGAAAAGTTTTGATTGAAAAGGAAAAGCATGCAGAAATATTGCCGATTGGTACGAAGGTGAAACGATACATTCAATATGATTATGTCAAGGATGAACTTGGACATTTGAAAAAGCAAATCGGTACAAAACGCGCCGGTGCATCACATTGGACTCGACACAATTACGTAATTGTAAATGTATTGTTAAATCCTGATTCACCACCTCGATACATTTTAAAAAGAGAAGGAGCTGGATACCAACCTGAAAACGACGACCCAGTACATTACAAACACGTAAAAGAATTGAAAGTATTCAGGAAAGAATAAACTTTTTATCAACTAACCAAGTATGGTATGTGTTGTAAGGTATTGTCTTATAACAAATGTGTCCTCTCACTTGTTTCTTTAACGAATCAAATCCTAAATTTATTAATTCAGCGTGAAATCTTTTTGCAGAGGCGACTGGAATTCCCTCCATCTCAGCACTTGACTCATGCCACAGCATATAACTTGCATACAGAGATGATGCTACAATGTAATCGTCAGATTCACCATTTATTTCATGACTGTATTGAATTCTTTCCTCAAACGATTCGATTGTGGGCCGATACTTGTCTATTTCTGACTTGTCAATCTTACATTGTATTTCTCTTGTTTTCTGTATTAATGAATTATTATCAAAATCATCTTGCTCTGCGTCCCAGAATACACTCATCCAGTAAATTGTCGGATTTTGCTTTTTCGTGAGTTTTAAAAAATGCATCTTGCTTTTTAACAGTCCGTGGAATGCACTGAGGATTAAATTTCTTGTCGAAATAGTTTGCTATAATATAACTCCGGTAAAAGTCTGCAAATTCGTCATTAAAACACAAATTTCGAATTCTACCAAAATATTCATAATCTCCTTGTCGATGTTCTGAAATATCAGGAATAACAATTCGTCGACCATTTGCATGTGCTAGAGGGTTGGTGTTTGTATTAATAATGATATTAGTCATATTTTCGACACAAATCGGCTCTTTATACAATTTACGAATAACCATCGTGTCATTTGTACAAAAGTCTTTCAAATTTGACTCTATTTTTTCCCACTCACTCTTTGACGTCGATGGAAGTTCTTCAAATACTGCCAATTGCGTGCCATATAACTCTCCATTAAATCCAGTCAACAACGCACTACTTTTTACAGTTTTTGCTTCTCCATGTCGAAACATGTGCTTCATCATCATATCGGTATATGTCGACTTTCCTATTCCTTGATTTCCTTTCATGTACAAAACCGACGTATTTCGGACACCTTTATATATGTTGGCCTCCCATTTTAATAGGTACTCATGCATATTTATGTCACCTCCACTTATTACATTGAGATGAAACTCCATCCACAAATCAAAAGCTTCTTGATTATTTTGAAGCATTATATCGAGTTCTTTAGGGTCGGTTTCTATTTCATACAAGTTGTATTTCCATCGAGTACTTAAATTTATAGTATAAGTCTTACACTCAGTTCCTTCGACAACAATCCTTTCTGAACAATTTGGAATCCATCTAACTGTATAATGAGGTTCATGTTGAATAAATTTGTCTCTGATTTTTTGAAAGAGTACCGGTGGAAGTTTTACCGTGCTCTTCAAAATTACTTGAACTTTTTTCCACATTCCTTTATCCGGATTCGCTGTTATAAAATCCATTTCACCAACATCATAAAGCAAGAATTCTCCGTCTGATATTTTTCTATACCAGTATTGATTGTAGTAATGAATCGCTTTTTCAATCGACTCATTAAATTTTATAAATTCATCAAACTCAAAACCATTCTTTAGTAATTGAATAAAATAATCGATGGAAAAGGGTTTTGTTGGAATCATACTAGAGGCAATAAAATTTCGGTTCATTTATAATTATTACTACTGAAATGTTTTTAAGTCGGTATTTTTATCTAACCCTCCTTCACTAATCCAACTATGTCCCTCAGATCCCGCTAGGGCCCCAAAGAAAATATTTTCCTATACTCTTATATTTATACTACTATCTATTTCTTAACTTTTGAAGAAAAAGATAATAATAGTAATATGGCAACCAGCTCAGACTGAAGTCTATAAGGAAAAAAATTAAAGTCTAAAAATATGATAACCAGGGTGTTACCATGACCCTTCAAACTAATTAGCTTGAAAATACACACTCAAACAAGTAAGAAATCTAATTGCTAAATCTGGAATTACATCTAAATCTGGAATATTGCCTAATCTGGATCAATCCTCTACCTGCTAAGGAGGGAGGGATGGTATGGGGGTATGATTTTTAACGTGAATTAGTTAGAACTGACCTGGCTAAATAAGGAAAATCTTTAATCTAGATTAGCTTCT
>JAIYDG010000086.1 GCA_027487625.1 Bacteroidota bacterium | reverse complement strand
TGAAGGAATTGGACATTTAGCTCATAAAATGAAAGCTCCTATTCAAATGTTAGGCGCAAACAATTTGTTTCTATTAATTAGAGATTTAGAAAAATTCGGCAAAGAGCAAAGTAATCTCGAAAAAGTACCGGGAATGGTTGCTGAAGTAAAAAATCAAATTGTTTTTGCCATTGAAGAAATCAATGGATTACTAAAAGACATGTAATCTTCCTTAGTTTAAAGCATGCTAATTTTCACTTGGAAAAACTTAGATTTGCCTAAATTTTTTAAAAGTGGCATTTAGAGATACGCGCAGTAAGATAATTATTAAAACTCCTGAACAGATTGAAGGAATTAGATTAAGTTCCCAATTGGCAGGTAAAACTTTAAAAATTGTAGAACCTTACGTAAAACCTGGTGTTAGCACCGATTTTCTTAATAAAATTTGCGCTGATTTTATGCGTGACAATGGAGCTAAGGCCGCTACACTTGGCTATCATGGCTATCCTAAAGAATCTTGTATTTCAGTAAATGATGTTATTTGTCATGGTATCCCCGGAAAATATGAACTACGTGATGGTGATATCGTTAATATTGATGTTACAACCATTTTAAATGGCTTTTTTGGTGATACATCAAAAATGTTTATGGTTGGAAATGTTACCGAACATGCAAAAAAACTGGTTGATGTAACCAAAGAATGTCTCAATATTGGTATCAGACAATGTTTTACAGGTAATTTTGTTGGAAATATTGGATTTGAAATCAATAAATATGCTACTCAATTCGGCTATTCTGTAGTTTATGAATTTTGTGGCCATGGTGTTGGAATTCGCTTTCATGAAGAACCCGAAATTTGCCATGTTTCTGAGAAAAATTCAGGTCCCATTTTAGCCCCAGGTATGATTTTCACAATCGAACCAATGATTAATGCCGGCAAAGCAAGAAGTAAGGTTGATAAAAATGATGGTTGGACAGCCAGAACAAATGATGGAAAATTATCAGCTCAATTTGAACATACCATTTGTGTTACCAAAGGAAAACCCTTTGTATTAACAGATGTTGACAATGAATTTGAAATCCCCACAGCTATTTTTTAATAAAAATGAAATATTATAATTCTAAAAAAAACTTTTTAGCTATTCCTGAAAAGGAACTATTTTCTTACGAAGACTCTAAATATGTTATTCAATCTGCTCCTTACGAATACACATCATCTTATTTAGCAGGATCTTATAAAGGCCCGGCTGCTATGATTAAAGCTTCGCAATTTGTTGAATTATTTGATGAAGAATTAGATCAGGAATCGTATAGGAAAGGTGGAATTTGTACTTTAGAACCTATGGATTTTGATGGTTTGGTAAATCTGCAAGCCATTAAATTAATCGAAAAAAAGACTGCAAAATTGTTAAAAGACGGAAAGTTCCCAATAACCCTTGGAGCAGAACATACCATTAGTTTAGGAACAATTATGGCTGTTAAAAAATATGTACCTAATGTGCATGTTTTACAAATTGATGCACATAGTGATTTAAGAAACGAGTACAATAACAATCCATTTTCTCATGCCTCAGTAATGGCAAGAGTTCATGATATTGAAGTTCCATTAACACAAGTTGGAATTAGAGCTCAGTGTATTGAAGAAGCTGAATTGATTAAGAAAAGTGATAATATCCATACTTTTTATGCTCATCAGGTTAGAAACAATGCAAATTGGGCTGATGAAGCTTTAAAAACTTTAGGAGATCAGGTTTATATTTCTGTTGATGCTGATGGTTTTGATCCAAGTATTGTTCCTGCTGTTGGAACTGCTGAACCAAATGGTTTATTATGGAATGAAACAGTTAATTTTTTAAGAAGAGTTTTTGCAGAAAAACAAGTTGTTGGTTTTGATGTAGTAGAAATTGCTCCAGTAAAAGGAAATATTTTAACAGAATATACTATGGCAAAATTAATCTACAAAATGATTGGTTATCACACAATTGGCAAATAAATATGCTAGTATATTTAGATAATGCAGCCACTACTCCAATCAATAAGGAGGTTTTGGAAGTAATGAAAATGGTATTGGAGGAAGAATTTGGAAATCCTTCATCAACTCATTCTCATGGTAGAAAAGCGAGAACATTAATTGAAGAAGCTAGAAAAAAGGTAGCTTCGATTTTAAATTGTTCTCCCGGTGAAATTTTCTTTACATCAGGTGGAACTGAAGCCGATAATATGGCAATTAGAAAATCTATAGATGATTTTGGAATCAAACATATTATCAGCTCTCCTATCGAACATCATGCTGTTTTACATACAGCGGAAGAACTCGAAAAATTAGGTAAAATAGAATTCCATAAAGTAAATTTACTTGAAGATGGTCATATCGACATAAACCATTTGGAAAGCTTATTAGAACAAAATTCTCCTGCTTTGGTATCATTAATGCATGCCAATAATGAAATTGGAAATATCCTTGATATTGATAGAGTTGGAGAATTATGTAAACAATACAATGCTCTTTTTCATAGTGATACTGTTCAAACTATGGGCCATGTTTTGTTGGATTTAAGCAAAACACATGTTGATTTTTTAGCTTGTGCTGCTCATAAATTTAACGGTCCTAAAGGTGTTGGTTTTATTTACATCAATTCAAAAAACAAGTTACATCCATTTATTTCAGGTGGTGCGCAAGAAAGAAATATGCGTGGCGGCACTGAAAATACTTCAGGAATTGTAGGATTAGCAAAAGCACTTGAAATTTCAATTGATAATTTCGAAAAAGATTCGGCTCACATGCAAGGTCTAAAAACCTATATGATTGAGCAATTAAGAGCAAATATTCCTGGTGTTTTATTCAATGGAGATGCTGAAGGAAAATCACTTTTTACAGTATTAAACGTAAACTTCCCTCCTACACCAATTGCAGAAATGATATTATTTAAACTTGATATTGAAGGAATTTCTGCTTCAGGTGGAAGTGCATGCTCATCAGGCTCTAATATCGGCTCACATGTACTAACAGCATTAAAAGTAAGTCCAGACAGACCATCTGTCAGGTTTTCATTTGGCAAACACAATACAAAAGAAGAAATAGATTATGTTATTGTGAAATTAAAAGAAATGTTCAAACTCAATTAAAGAATCTAAGCATGAAAAATTCTCTACTCCTATTGTTAATCATTTTTAACTTAAATGTATTTGCTCAAACTGATTCAACTGCAAAAAATCCATGGAAACACAATTTCCAAACCGGTATTAATTTAAACCAAGCAACTTTTAGTGATAACTGGAAAGGTGGAGGCGTAAATTCATATGCAGCAGGATGGTTTTTAAATCATTCTGGTACACATGAAACCCCAAAATGGAGCTTTAGAAGTGACCTTCAGTTAGCGTTGGGCTTTTTTGAAAACCAAGGAGAAAAAGCAAGAAAAAATGCAGATAGAATTTTCTATGATTTTAAAGTAGGTTATAGAATTGGTAGTAAATGGAATGCTTTCGGGTCTGTTAACTTTTTAACTCAGTTTTTAGAAGGTTATGATGCCAAATTGAAAACTGTAAGCGACCCAACAGCTGATTCATTGGTTTCTAATTTATTTGCTCCTGCATATTTAACTTCTTCATTTGGAATGGAATACAAGCCTGTTTCTTATTTACAAATGCGATTTGGGGTAGGAACTTTACGTCAGACTTTTGTTTTGGATAAGAATATTTCAAATGCACAATTATATGGTCTTGAAAAACCTGGAGACAAATTAAGAAACCAGGCAGTTTTACAGTACATCATTAATTTCGATAAAGAATTGGTTAAAAATGTAAACCTGAAATGGCGTTATATGGTAAACTTTGATTACATGAATGCCAGCAAGCCAAATGCTTTTGTTCATATATTCAATGCCAATCTTACTTTAAAAACAACTAGGTATATTAGCACGAACTTCTCATTGAATTTAATCAAAGATTACGATCAGGATAAAAATATTCAGTTTTCACAAGTTTTAGCTCTTGGAGTTTTATACCAATATAACAAGTAGTTGAATA
>JAIYDG010000486.1 GCA_027487625.1 Bacteroidota bacterium | reverse complement strand
TGGGTTGAGAAACGCTGCTCTAAATTAAATATGTTAAATTTTTTGGAATACAAATACAAAACTTATGTAGGATAGAAGTTTATCCGCGGTTAGAAAAAATGAGAATATTTTGTAGAAATTAATTCACGGCTTAAAAAATAAATAAAGAATATTTTGTACAAGTTTATGCCACTGAGTGAATAAATAAAGAATATTTTGTAAATTACTTACTTTTAACCTCGGTGAAGGAGTGGTTGTTCTTCCTCGATCACTATCTCGATCACTAAAGGGAAGATTAACTCTTCCTCATCATCAGACCCGAATGGGTTGATGGGGTAGTTGTCCTCAACCTCAATAGGGTACGTAGGCAACACTTCCTCATCGTCATCCCCAAATAGGTTGATGGGGTAGTTGAGGTCAACCCCAATTGGGTAGGGGGGAAACTCTTCCTCATCTTCATCGTCATCCCCGAATGGGTTCATGGGGTAGTCGTCAAAAGGATTGTAAGGAAAGGCTTCCTCATCTTCATCAGCTGAGTCAAGTACTTCTCTGTTTTCTAACAATTGAAGCATTTCAGAAATTTGCTCAGAAGTATTTGACTCAGTTTCAACATTTTCATAGAGTCCTCCAACAATTCCACCAAAACACGAACACAAATAAGAAGTAATATTTCCCATTTTTGACTAATGTTGGTCTCTCAAATTTCTAGAACAAAATAAAACCTCGAATGAAATGTAAAGATAAGTTTTGCAAATCAGCAAAATGTTTGAAGAGTGCTCTTTTAACGACTTAGGGTTGATTAACAAATTGAGTCATGTCGACTGCAGTGTTATTTAAATAATTTATGAATATTCCAAATTACTTTTTCTCCAATATTTATTTTTACGTTTGTACGTACGTACGTACGTACGTACTATCTGAAACACAGGGTTTGTCAACCAGTGTGCTGCTAACATAACATAATGAACTACGTACGTACGTATGTACTATCTGAAACACAGAGTTTCTCAACCAGTGTGCAGCTAACATATCGTAATGAACTAAAACATTTTTTACTGAAACATATATTTATTTAACAAAAGAAAGTATATTTTTAAGGAAATGCATTTGAGCCGTATGGAAATGTAGTTAAATATTTACATTTTTTTGCAATTGTTCTACGATTAGTCACATTATTCGAGAACTTTAACAACTCTAATTTTGATACAGTTTTGAATTTTTTGTTGCTTTTTTTAACTCGTATCTGTGCTAATGTCTTTTTTTCAACTTCGCCGTTTAGATATTGTGAAAGATAAAAATGAAAAAGGTCAGCATTAATTTCATTTTCTAAAAACAAATTACTCAAACAAAAGCCTCTAACTTTTGTAACACTTTTAATTTCATTATTTGGGGTTTTAAATGTTATTTGATAATTTTTTGGACCTAAAGCGAAAAAGCTGATGATTTCTCCCGGGTAAATATTTTTAAAATGTCCAACAGCATCTGAAATGGGTAGAGGAACAATCTGGTTTTTCGGCATAGAAAAAAATATGCAGTCTGTATCAGTGTAAAATAATTTTCCACAATCTGAAACTACTTGTATGCATTCATAAATTTTTTGTCTTGCATATGCTGTTAACTGACCTCCTATGTAACAATTTGCTTGCCGATTAGGAGTTTGTTTTAAAATGGAAGGCTTAACTTCAATTTGACAACAATGTTCATTTAAACAAATAATATTTTCGATTTCATCATTTGAGAAAAAAATATCTTCAAGTTCATTTTGACTACTTACAAATTTTGTTTTGGTTCGATTGGATTTTTGTTCTAATTTGCCAAATAACGAATTAGCAGACAATTTATAGAAAGATTTTAAAGTTGAGTTGTCACAAACGTTTTCGGGAGTTAAATTAAAAGGGGCTTTTAATTCCATTGTTGTATTTAAGAAGTCACAATACTTTAACTTCTCATCCAAAGTTAAAAATTTCTCTAAGCAGTTAGAATTTTGAATTTTGAGACAGTTTAAAATTTGTACGAACTCTTTTAAAATAAAATCAGTTTTTCTAAAAAAGTGGCATTCGTAAATTTCAATTACTTGATATCCTAATTGTATTGCAAAATTAATTTCAGATATAAAATAGACTGCAGTAAGTGCTCTTTCTTTGTCAGAATGCGAACAAGAATTTTGATTTGATGCTTTTGCACACGAGTAACAAAGTGTATTTACACAAGTTCCGTCTTCTAGTCTTAATTGTAAAAATGGTACAAAGAGATTAGTTGGAGGGAGAATAGTCACTAACATTGTTCCGTACATTTTAGTTTTAGTTATACCATCTTCAATAAAAACATAACAATCTTGATCAAAAACAATATTTTTTACAGATGATCCAATCAAAACTTCATATGGCCCAGTCATAAAAGGGTTTTTAATTGCAACAAAACTGTACAAACCATTTATATCTAAACAATAGAAAGTTTCAGAGGGATTTTCGGATTGGATGTATTTTAAGGCAAAACATTCTAAAAATCCGCCTCTAACTGCAGAACGAGGGTTCAATCGAATCATAGGATGAGGTTTAAACGTATTAGTTAAAAAACTTTTTAAGGATTCATCACTATTTTTGGATGCCAGATACTGACATTCCCAAAATATTTTAATCGAATCAATTTCATTTGGATGATTAATTAGAAGGTCAGTAACTTTTCTTTCAAATTCTTCATTTAATTGTGAATATGTTTTACCAAGAAGAGTATTATTTGTAGTTGCACTTGCATTTGAATTAATCAAACAGTTTTCAAAATGCCCATGATAATAACAGCCACAATAAAATAAAGCTTCTTTGGAGATTTCTGAATACAAATCAGGAATTGTTTCTGGGAAATATTTTTGTCCATTTGGATGTGAAAAAGCTGATCTGTACTTTAAATCGGGAAATTTGTGTTGTTGATAACAAGACCATTCATATTCTTGAAGACTAACTTCTTTTCCATTTGTTCCAAATTCATTTTTAATCGCAAAAATTTGAAACTTATTTAAATAAAAGAATCGAAACATTTTGTAAACAAATCCAGCTATTGTACAAAGTTCAGATCCAAATGGATGAATAATTTTCTTATTAGAAATATCTTTTTGAATTATAGTTTGAAAAGCAAAACTATCTCTGAGGTACTTCAAAGATGCCTGTAACAAAACTAACACTTTATTTTCGCAATAAATAAGTATCTCTTTTGTAAAACACCAGTTTTTACTTGCATTTTTTTTATAAACTCTATTTTTTGATGTCTTAATTCTTTAGTATCAGAAAATTCAAAAAAATATTTCTCATCAGGAATGATTCCTGAATAACTGTAATTTATGTCTTGATTAAAAAAAACTGGAAAAAATGTTTTTTCGACATCAATTTTAAACTGTTTTCTCAAATCATCTTCATTTCCAGGCCAATAATTGTTGCTTCTAAGAAATTTGACTCCAATGTCCTTTATTTCCAGCAGAAATATTCGTTTGCCATCACGAACCACATGAGGATAAATTCCAAAATTAATCAGTTCTTCGATGATGTAGTTCTGAAATGAAAAGACAAACTTTTTTAAATACTACGTTATAAGCATATAAGTCATATCTTTTCAATTATTTAAATTTTTTTATTCGGATAACAAAACAGCTCCTAGTTGGCTAAAAGTTGTGTTGTATCACAAAAACAAGCGCATATTAGAACCGTTAGAAAAAGACACACACACACACAAACACACAAACCCTCTAAAAATAACGGTCGTACCAATGTTCTCATTGGTCGTTGTATAACGGTCATAGCAAATGTTCATCGTAAAGGGCTGTGGTATGCTATACACTTGTGTGTAGGTGTGTGTGTG
>JAIYDG010000195.1 GCA_027487625.1 Bacteroidota bacterium | reverse complement strand
TAAATTCACCATCATTCTTTACATTTAATGAAACCACTGCTATTAACACGAATACTGGCGGTACGACAGGGGGGACAGTTTATCAAAATGCTTGGACAAGTATTCCAAATACAACTTCTACATTGCTTAGCTCTGGTAAAGGTTATAGGGTTTTTATTAGGGGTAATAAAAATCAGGGTTGCGACTTGCTAAATGGAAACAATCCTGTACCTCAAGATGTTGTTTTATCTGCAAGTGGAAATATTCAAAACGGAACATTTATTTTTCCTATAACATATAGTCCATTAAATGGTGGTGGTTGGAATTTGGTTGGAAATCCTTATCCCTGCGCAATAGATTGGAATGCTAATTCAGCTTGGCAAAGAACAAATGTAGATAATCACGTTTGGATATATAGACCAGCAGGAAATCACTTTGCTACCTTTAATGGTGCTTTAAATTTGGGAGTTAATTTTGGTTCAAATATTATCGAATCTGGTTCTGCATTTTTTGTAAAAGCGAATGCTGCAAATCCTGTTCTCCAAATAAATGAGGATGCGAAAATTGGCTTACAAGCTACCCCAAGATTATTTAAAAAATCAACAAAAAGTTTAAGGATGTTTTTGATAAAACCAGGTGAAGTTATGGATGAAAATCTTTTTTCTATGCTTGATGGTTCTTCAGATTCAATAGATATTTTTGATTCAGAAAAGATGCTTAATCCTTCTTTAAATATTTTTAGTTTATTGAATGATTCGACTTCATTATCCATCAATAGTTTTCCTGTAGTTTATTCAGAAAAAAGTATCAATCTTGATTTTCAATCTTCGTTTTCCGGAAATCATATTTTATCATTTAAACAAATTCAAGATTTTTCAGATTATGATGTATTACTCGTTGATAATTATTTGGGAGTAATTCAATTGATTAATGATAAATCAAATTATGAATTTATTAATCAAGCTGCTGTACCAACGAAATCAAGGTTTAATCTGATTTTTGTTTACAGAGCTTCCGTAGATTATTTCAAGGCCAAAGAAAAAATAGAATCTAGGTTTAAAGATGGTTTGCATATTATTCCTAATCCTGTTTTCAGCTCTTTCAAAGTTGAATTTTTACCAAAGGAAAAATCTTCAGCAAAACTCAATATTTTCAATGCTCAAAATCAATTGGTTTATGCATCTGATAACTATATTTCAGGGGAAGAAATTGAGTCGCTTAATTGGAATAGCGGAGTGTATTTTGTTGAAATTAGCAATTCTTATGGCTTATTAAAGCGAAGCAAATTTGTTAAGTTTTGATTTTAGTCTTTTAGAAATTGTAATAGTTTTTCATTTGATTTTAAAAGTCTTGAAAGCTTAAATGTTTATTTTTTAGCTTTTAAGATATCGATTGGAATATTCTTAACATCAACTAAAAACAAAAAAAGCAGCACTTTCGCACTGCTTTACCTTTTGTGGGCCCACCTGGAATCGAACCAGGCACCTACTGATTATGAGTCAGTTGCTCTAACCGAATGAGCTATAGGCCCTTTTTAAGGACTGCGAAAATAAGTGATGCTTTGGCTTTTTCCAAATTCAAAATTTACTCTTTTGTTCTGATTTGCACTTTTTCCTTACTTTTGGTTTTTTAAAATTATGGAAAAACGTGTAACAGCTTTTGGTGGAGTTTTCTTTAAGTGTCAGGATAAGAAAGCTTTAATTGAGTGGTATAAAAGGCACTTAGGTATTCCTTTAGAAGATTGGGGAGCTATTTTCCCTTTTTCTGATTCTGTTAAAATGCATCCTAATGCCTATAATGTTTTTTCTCCTTTTCCATCACACACAAATTATTTCGAACCTTCTTCATCTAATTTGATGTTTAATTTTATTGTTGAAGATTTAGATAATTTAGTTAGCCTTTTAAAATCTGAAGGGATTGAACCACTTGCTGGTCCTGAGTCAAGTGAATTTGGTAAGTTTACTTGGATTTTAGATTGTGAGGGAAATAAAGTTGAATTGTGGCAACCTAATAATGCTTAATTCATGAATTCAATTATTAAACCACCGCCTTTTAAATGGTATTATTTAATCCTTTCAGCGCCAATATTTGTGTTGATGTTGTTGCCACTTCCAGTGCTTTATTTGCTTTCCGATTTTTTGCGTTTAATCGTATTTAAAGTTTTTGGTTATAGGAAAAAGGTTGTTTATGAAAACCTTAAAAATTCATTTCCAGATAAGGATGAAAAATGGATAAATGATATTGCTTGGAAGTTTTATCAAAATTTGTTTGATGTTATTTTGGAAACCTTAAAAATGCTAACAATTTCTAAATCAACTTTAGCTAAAAGAATAGTCTTAAATGGTCCTGATTTGATCAACGAATATATGGATGCAAAAAAGTCTTTTATTTTAGTGGGTGGCCATAGTGGAAATTGGGAATGGGCGGGTCAACATATGCATAATTTAGGTTTTTCAATTGGAGTATTGTATCATCCATTAAGCAGTAAATGGTTTGATTGGTTGATGTATTACCAAAGAACACGATTTGGTGTTCAGCCAATTCCTATGAATCTTACACTTAAAGCAATGTTGGCTGCTAAAAATGATTTTTATTGTTATGCTTTTATTGCAGACCAAACTCCAAGTAGTGAAAATTGCCATTGGATGCAATTTCTAAATCAAGATACCCCTGTTTTTATGGGCCCAGAAAAAATTGCTAAGAAGTTTAATTATCCTATCGTTTTCTCTGATTTATATCGTGTGGGAAGAGGTCGTTACGAATTGAATTATAAACTTGTAAGTGACAATCCTAAGCTTGAAGAAGATTTTAGTATTACAGAAATGCATACCAAGTTTCTTGAGCAGCAAATTCGTAAACAACCCGAAGCTTGGTTGTGGAGTCATAGAAGGTGGAAACATAAACGCAAAATTTCTAATGATGTTATTAATTAAAATAGATAAAATTTGGGCATTAATTCTGTTGAGTTTGACACTTCTTTTTTCTTGTAAAAGTATTGAGAAGGCTGATCATCTTTATTATAATGCACAAATTCATACAATAGATTCTGTAGATGCTATTTACAATGCTTTTGTTGTGAATGAAGGCAAAATTTTGGCATTTGGTGAAGCTAATTTACTTGAGAAGCAGTTTTTAATTTCAAATAAAACTGATTTAAAAGCTGCTCATGTTTATCCAGGTTTAATTGATGCGCATTGCCATTTTTATGGACTAGGATTATTCCTTCAACAAGCAGATTTATCAGGTTCCAAATCAATTGAAGAAATTGTTTCTCGATGCATTAAATTTTCATCTAATTCAACTTTAAAGTTTATTAGAGGAAGAGGATGGGATCAAAATTTATTCGATTCAAAAGAATTTCCGGATAACTCGGCTCTTAATGCTGCTTTTCCTGATATTCCTGTTTTTCTAAAAAGGGTAGATGGACATGCTGCAATTGCAAATGATTGTTTACTGAATTTAGCGGGAATTACTTCTAAAAGTAAAATTTCTGGTGGTGAAATTATCCTGAAAAATGGTAAACCTACTGGTGTAATTTTAGATGAAGCAGCTGATTATGTTGGCGGTTTTATGCCTCAGCTTACATATGCTGAAAAAGTAAGTGCCTTGATTAAAGCACAAGAGCAGTGTTTTGATTACGGACTTACAGCTGTAAATGATGCTGGTTTAGATAAGGATGTTGTTGAATTGATTGATTCATTGCAAAATGCAGGTAAATTAAAAATTCGTATGAATGCCATGTTAAGTATTTCAAGGAAGCATTTTAGTTACTTGGATTCTTTAGGTGGAATAGATAAAGATAGGTTAAAAGTTCGTTCATTTAAGATGTATGGTGACGGTGCTTTAGGCTCAAGAGGAGCTTGTTTAAAGGAACATTATACTGATAGAAAAGGACATTTCGGTTTCATGATTTCTTCTCCTGATTCTTTGGAGGCAATGGTGAAACTTATTGCTAATAGTCGCTTTCAATTGAATACACATTGTATAGGCGATTCTGCAAATTTTCTGATTCTTAATTTATATAACAAATACTTGCCTGCTGCTAACGACAGACGTTGGAGAATAGAACATGCACAAGTAGTGAATCCTTCCGATAGGGATTTGTTCAAAGCTAGAAATATTATCCCTTCAGTACAACCAACTCATGCTACAAGTGATATGTATTGGGCTGAAAGTCGTTTAGGTTATACTCGACTGAATGGGGCTTATTCTTATGCATCTCTTTTAAAACAGAATAATTGGTTACCTTTAGGTACCGATTTTCCAGTGGAAGATGTATCTCCATTTTTTACTTTTGATGCTGCTGTCTCTAGAAAGGATGCAAAAGGTTTTCCATTAAATGGTTTTTTACCCGAGCAAGCTTTAAGCAGAGAACAAGCTTTAAAAGGGATGACAATTTGGGCTGCAAAAGCAGGCTTTATGGAAAATGAAGTTGGAAGTTTGGAATTGAATAAAAAAGCAGATTTTATAGTTTTAGATGTTGACTTATTGAAGGATGATTTATTAAAAATTAGAAATCAAAAAGCTAAATATTTATATATTTCAGGTGAACAGGTTAAATAAAATGCGATGAAAATCAGTATTTTGCGATTTTGATAATAAAATGTCATGGCAATTAATGTATATACATATAAATTTGTATCAGAAATCAGATGAGATTAGAAGAAGCTATTAAACAAACCAAGTTCGTAAGTCAACAACAAAAGGCTTTTTTAAACTTATTTTATCTCAGTGGTTTAATGAAATCTGCGCAGGCAAGATTTTTTAAACAGCACGATTTATCTCCGGAACAGTATAACGTCCTCAGAATACTTAGAGGACAGTATCCAAATCCGGCTAATATTGGTTTGTTACAAGACCGTATGTTAGACAAGATGAGTAATGCATCGCGGTTGGTAGAAAAGTTAAAACAGAAGTCTTTGTTGTCGAGAGAGGAATGTCCTAAAGACAGACGTCAGGTTGAGGTATTAATTACACAAGCCGGTTTAGATCTTTTAGAATACCTTGATCCTGCAATTAGGAGCTTTGAAATGGATTTTAGAGGCTTAAATGAAGAAGAGCTAATAAAATTAAATGAACTTCTTGATAAACTCAGTGATGGTTTCGAAGTTGAAGAATAATTTTCAATAAATACAAAAGAATATGAAAAAGTTAATGATGTTTTTAACAATCGCAGGTCTGGGTTTATCTGTGTTTGCTGGTTCTCCAAAAAAAGCTACTAAAAAAGCTGCTGATTCTTACACTGTAGATGCATCTGCTTCTACTTTCAAATGGCATGCTAAAAAAGTAACTGGAGAGCATTCTGGTGTTGCTTCTTTTAAAGGAGGTTCAATCTCAGTACAAGGTTCTTCTTTAGTTGGTGCTGAAATTATTATCGACATGACAACTATTGATGCTACAGATTTACAAGGTGAATGGCATGATAAATTGGTTGGTCACTTAAAGAGTGATGATTTTTTCTCAACTGAAAAAAATACAACTGCTACAATTAAAATCAAATCTGCTACAGCAATTAAAGGTGCTAAAGCTGGTGAAAATAACTACAATGTAGTGGCAGATTTAACTATCAAAGGAATTACTAAAGAAGTGAAATTCGGTGCTTTCGTAATAGTAAAAGATGGTCAAGTTATTGCAAATGCAGAATTTGATATTGATCGTACTTTATATGATATTAAATATGGTTCAGCTTCTTTCTTCGAAGGTATTGGCGACAAAGCTATTGCTAACACTTTCAATGTAAAAGTTAGAGTTGTAGCTAAGAAATAATTTTAGGATTAATTAGTAATAAAAAGGGGATGCAATTTTGCATCCCCTTTTTTGTGTTTTAAAAGATTCAATTTTATTGTCAGAATTTAATCGCTAAAAAAAATAATTTAAATTCTTTGATTATGACATTACTAATTATTCTATACGAATATCCGCATGTATACTAGAAGTATTTTTAATGTATCGAGCATATGTATTGCGAATTATTTTCAAAAAGTAGTTTGGAATTATATTGCTCTTTTCAATGAAATTAATGACCCCGAAGGCGGTCACATGTTTATAGAAAAATGCTGTAGACCAAATTCCCTCAAACTCAACAACGCGGACCAAAGGTCCGCGTTGTTGAGTTTGGGGGTGATGTTTCTTTATATTTTATTTTCTATAATAATGCCATCCCTTCAGGATTTTAAGAACTTGCTAAAAGAAACATAAACTAAGTATTATTGATTTTTTGTGGTTTAGTTTGATTTAATCGAATAATAATCAGCAATAAAATCTCTGTAATTTGTTTTAGGTAAAGAAGCGGATAATCATACAATTCTATTTGAATAGGTAAGTTCTAAAAAATGAATTGATAATATCTTTTATCAATCGTATTTCTCTTTAGGGAAAATTACCCTAAAAACTCCTCAACTAATTCCGGTGGTCTGGCTATAACGGCTCTATCCTCGTCTTCTATTATCGGCCTTTCGATTAAAATAGGATTTTCTGCTAATACCTTAATCCATTCCTTTTCGGTTAAATGCTGGTCTTTAAAGTTGTTTTTATAGACGTCTTCATTTTTTCTAATCAAATCAATAGCTTTCATTCCAAGCTTTTTTAAAAGGCCTTTTATTTGTTTTTGATTGAGGGGTGTTTTTAAATATTCTATCACCTCAAATTCGATATCTTTCTCTTGCAATATTTGCATCGCTGTGCGGCTTTTTCCGCAACGATTATTGTGGTATATTTTTAACATGTACAATTAGAATCAGGAAGCAAATTTAATCTTGAAACTTTCTAATCATAAACAAAAAAAACGGGGCCGATTGCTCGAACCCCGCTTTAGCCTATGAAACAAATTGCACCTCTACCCCAGATGCAACTATCTTATGAACGACTGAATTAATGTTTTGTTTTAATCAGTCCGAATCTTTCTTTAATTCTGTGTGTCAAAAGTAACATAACTGGAACTAATATCAAGGTTAAAAATGTTGCAAATGATAAACCAAATATCATTGTCCAGCTCAATGGTCCCCAGAATGCTACCGAATCACCTCCAAAAAAGATATGTGGATTTAGTTCTGTAAACAAAGTTACGAAGTCGATATTTAAGCCTACAGCCAATGGAATCAGGCCTAACATGGTAGCAGATGCTGTTAAAATAACTGGTGTCATCCTTGTTTTTCCGGCTTCAATAATTGCCTCTTTATACTCCATTCCATGGCTATGTAAGATTTCTGTAAATTCAACTAAGAGGATACCATTTCGTACTACAATTCCTGCCAATGCAATAATTCCTACACCTGTCATGATGATTGAAATGTCCATTCCGGTAAATGAAAATCCTAACAAAACTCCAATAATACTAAAGATGATTTCAGATAGAATGATGATTGGTTTTGAAATAGAGTTAAACTGAGTAACTAAAATTAAAAAGATCAATCCTAATGAAATCATTAATGCACCACCAAGGAAAGCTCCTGTTTCAGCTTGTTCTTCTTGTTCACCTGTCATGTCAACTTTCACATTTGCAGGTAATTTATATCTTTCAACTGCTTTTGTTACACTTGCAACAACTTCATTTGGTGTGAAACCTGAAAGTACGTTTGAAGATATTGTAACAACACGTTTCTGATTTTTTCTTTTAATTCCACCGTAGTTGTTTACATATTTAATGGTTGCAACTGATGAAAGTGGTATGCTTCTCATCATTCCGCCCATATTCATATCACGGTAGGCAATTTTCAGATTCATGATTTCATTGATGTTGTTTCTTTGATCGAATGAATATCTTAAGTTAATTGGATACTCATCGTTGGCATCTTTAAATTTTGAGATTTCTTTACCAAAAATGGCTGTTCTTAATTCCATTCCAATTTGGCCAGTTGAAATTCCTTCTCTGTTTGCTCTTTCTCTGTCTATAACAACTTCAATTTCTGGTTTGTTTGATTGCAAAT
>JAIYDG010000565.1 GCA_027487625.1 Bacteroidota bacterium | reverse complement strand
TAAACACATTTTTGTTTTTTTTTTTTATTATGCCATTAATTTGATTTTATAAAATAGCATGGCTTACTTGTTATTGTATTTTGTCTCACAGAAACTTCTTGCCAATTTAAATCTGGCAATAATAACAAGTTTTAGTTTTCCCCTTTACATGTTGCGAGGATGACTTCGAGGTCATGCTTGACTCTGAGATTACTTCTTATCATCTTTTCGACGTTTTCCAGCTTCTTGTGCTGGGATTCCCCTTCTCGGGTTTTGTCGCCTTTGGCGAGGCCGTCAAGAAGGGCTCCTCTGATCCTGTTGTACTCGATGTCGTTGCTGTTTGCCTTTTGGAGATCCTCCTTAAATCTATTAATTTCGTCGCGATTCATTTTTTCTTAATCTGAGAAGAGAATTTCATTTTTACGAAATTGTATGGTGCACTGTTAAACTATTGCACGGGTCTGCTCCCTTTTATTTGCAGGGTTGTAGTATTAAGGAACCGGCTTTCTTTTTTGCATGCTTCTAGCATTTCAACATGCGATGTTGTAAATTTAAAACTTAAACTATATCTCAAAAGACAAACTTACAAAAAATGTAAAACACTAAAATGCTTTATTATCACAAAATTTTATAACAAAAACAACTGTAAAACTTACCAATCTTCGATTGAGATGAAACAAAACTAACAAAACATATTACCTTAAGGGATATTTATACGCAATCGCACAAGCAACAAATTCGCATTTACCTTGGCCTAGCCCATTTTCAGGTTTGCCGTGCAATCTTTCCCACGCATCTTTCCTTTCTCATCGCGCCTTTTAGGGCACGTATAAATAATCTCAAAACATTTTCGAAAAATTACTTCGAATAATAAATTTTAGATTATTAACTTATTCAAAATGACAGTCATTTCATTTTTACTTTATTCATTCATTCATCATTAAAATAATATTAAATATAATAATACATTTTATTACAATAATGTCATGTATATTAAAAAGATTATTAACATAACGTTTACGATCACGTCACTACAAATGTTCAAAGATAATTTTATTCCTTATTTTATTTCTTCTTATACATTTCATTTCCTAAAAAATACATTTTATTATAATTCTATATAAATGTACATTTATATCCTTTAAGCCTTAGAGAAGTAAAACCGATTTTGAAATTTTTATTCTATGGATAGTTTCATACTTTCGCCAAATCATTCTCGATTTTTGCTTTTTCCACTTTTTGTTATAGAATTGCAACAGTTTCTTTTACTTTCGAAATGATTTATTCAACATGTTCAATTTTCTAGACAACACTTTTTACGGCTCACTCGGTCTCAATCCCAGTGGTCCAACCATGGCTTCTAAGGGCGCCACAATGTCCTCAAATTCTTCTTCTGTCACTGTGGATCGCAGTGATTCGATCAAGATGATTGTCTTGGCTCGTCGTAAATCCTGTAGCCTTCGAACTTGATTTAATTTCAACATGCTTCTCTCTAATATATCAAGAGCTTTTTGTATATTACCCTGTCTCTCTGCTTCGTCTTGAAGTATATTTAATTCTGAGATTTTTCTCTCCAATCTCTCGATCCTTGTGTTGATTAAGTTAAGTTCTTCCATCTCTTTTAATAATTGTGAATTCTTAAAAACTCTCAAAAAATGCTGGATTTAACACACGCTGCAGTTGGCAAAATCAAGTATTTCGTTCTGTGGGAAAGAAGGATTTTCTTGAGCAAAATAGGAGCGCGCAAATTTTCACCGAAAAATTAACACCTAATATAACAATTTATTAAAGGAGGCCAAAAAATCTCACAAACATATTAATTATTAATTTCTTGTTCTTGGTATCAAAGGATCTCTTTCGTTTTCAAATTCTCGTTAATATTACATCGTATTCAATTCAAGGTAAAGACTCTACATTGTAGTTTTTGCGAAATGCTACGCAATTCATTCCTTTGTTCAAGAGTTCAAATGAGGTCGTTGACGCAGTCACCATGCACCTCCCGAATTCCTTTAAATTTTTGCAAACCGAAAAATCTTGATGTGTACCATGCACGACACGACTTGCTTTAAATCAAACATTTTGGCAAAACGAAAAATCTTAACGTGTAAACTTAGATTTCCAATTATCTCAAAGAACTTTTAGTTAGGGTTGCAAGGGGTGCATGACAACTGCATGCGCATCAAGTTTTTGAGCATTTGTTCTTAATCGATTAAATTGTTTTTTGTGTGAAAACTATTTGAAAATGACTTTTCGTAGAAAACTGCCCAAAAGATCTCCAGTAAGTATGTTTTAATTATGATTATGTTTTTAATACACCTCATAAACGTTACAAATATTGTTTGCTTTTATACTTTTAATGAAATTCATTTTACAGTTCTATCCAATCGTCTCTAGCATTGAACGATTAGATAATGAGGCAAGACGTTTGCAAATGGAATTACTCGACGTTGTGAATGACATCGAAACACCTTTAACGAGCGAGGACGAAGATCCAGATGCTCCCATTGCGAATCCTCCTAGAACACCTCACATTGCTCAAATTCTGTTAAACATGCTTGCCGCCGTCTCTATTCTGAGTAGAGATACTGCTTTTAGTGAACTTTACAATGATCAAAACTACTTATACAAGGTGTCAAAAAAAATGAAAAAGATGAAGAAAAACGCAAAAAAGGTCGACTTTGAATCCGTCTATAGGGACGAATGTTTTTGGCATCACCTCGCTCGGATCCAACGCACGTACCCTGATGACGGAGGTAGGTCCTTCCTTAACCACTTGGTGGCTCTGGAGGGCCACCTGACGACAGAGTACGATTCGGACTCGCTTTACGAGGATGAATCTGAACCGGAAGAGCCAACAAAAAAACTTAAATTTGAAAAAGACGATGACGATAATCAGGGTGGGCAAATGATTTCTGTTTAATTAAATAAATATCAGCTTCAATACTTGCGAAAAGAAAGTGCGGATGATAAATGATGAAATTAAGAAACATTTCATTTCTTAAATCCTACTTCAATCTCAATTTCCAGAGCAACTTTAAACTGTCTTAGGTTTTGTTAAGTATAAGTTGGTTAAACATATTTTAATTTTGTTTTGTTAATTCTTTAATATTAATGAATAAAAGACATATCAGAAAATGTTTTTAAAAAAACATTACAAATTAAAGACCAACTTGCATCGTAAATTTCTTAATAAAAAAGTTGATTCACAACTTCAAAACAAAAACATCATTTACTTCGGAGTAAAGTTTCCAGATTAAGAGAACGTAATTTCCGTTTAAAATTAAATCAATTATACAACAAAACACGTAATACAAAAAACGAAATTTGTAAAGAGAAATTTCTTAAATAAAGAATTAAAATTATTTTTTGGAATGTATAAACATTTAGTTTCTCTTACTTTGTAAATGTAGCGGTAAATTTTAATTAACATTCTTTTATTCTTTTTATGTAACATACATTTATAATTTTCTAACATTCTTTTATTCTTTTTATGTAACATACATTTATAATTTTCTAACATCAAAAAACTTAAACATAGTTTATGAAAAACATTTCAAATTACAGACCAAATTGATTCAAAGATTTCTTAATAAAAAAGTTGATTCACATAGTCATGAGTAAAAAGCACCATTTACTTCCGGTAAAGTATTTTTCTAAGACTGAATAATCCTGCTACAATTAATACAAATTTTACAAATAATTTGTTCTTAAAGCAAACAACAATTACTATGAATTTTACAAATAAGTTCTGCTTAAATTTAAGCAAACAACAATTATTATGAATTTTACAAATAACATCATTTCCTTTTAGTCTTCTTGAGACCTCCAAAAAATCATTTACAATTTGTAAATTATTTAGTGTTTCTTTCTTTCGTTGACAATAATAGTTGGTATTGGCCTCTCTTAAATAAGTCCTTTTTAGAGGAAATATTTTAATCTACAAATTTTATTAATTTCCATAATTTTATAAATCTATTTTGAATACTTAAATCAATAAAAACATTTACAAAAAGATCTTATTGCAAAGCTGTTTGTTTTTTTGCTCAGCTTCGATAAAATAAATTAGATTTCATAATGAAATGCTGATTTATAATTTTTAAAGTTTAGTTTAAAACTAAAATATTAAACAGTCTACTTATAGAGCGTTTTCTAAAAAATATTGCAACATCAAAAGGTAGTTGTTGTTATTTTTAATTTCACTGTAAATTCAAAATAATATTTTCGAAAAATTATTCTTGGAACCATTTTCAATGCTATGGATTTTCTTAACAATAATATAATATATGGCGTTAAACTCTTTTATTGAGGAGATAAAAAACGGTGCTCAGAGGACTGCAGACACAAACTTGAAGTGTGATAGCAAATGCAAAATTTGCATAAATGGGAGATGCTTTTGCTAAAATTGTTCGACACAATTGGTTCATCAATTAACAACGGTAAATTAAAGTGTCACTTTTTAAATGCAATAATTGATCCTTTTTCAATAATAAACCTAATTGGCGCTGGTCAAAAATATTGGAAACATTCTAATAGTATACTGGCCAAAGAAATGTCAAATAAAATTTCACATGGGTTAAATTGATTTGATTCGAACATATTCAATCGCTGACCTTACAAAAAAGAGTGTGCGCTATTTGTAGATTTTGAATTGTCAGACGTTTCTCAAATTTTGTCTTGAACAAACACGACATCATCGCTAATGCTAACTCTAAATCTCATCAGCTCGAAGTAAGTTTTCCTTATAGCATTGATATTCGTGTCCAAAATAAAAAAAATATTTTCTATAAAAATTCAAAAACCATTTTGCATTTTTAAAACGATTGATTGATCGATAGATTGGTGAAACTTGCAAAAAAGCCGAGGACAAACAATACATCATGGCCACCGCAGTCTACAGCGACAGCAGCGACTCTGAATCTCATCGTATCGAAGTAAGTTATTGTTATAGCATTGTTATTCGTGTCTAAAATAAAAAAAAAGTTTTCTATAAAAATTCAAAAACCATTTTGCATTTTTAAAACGTCTGCTAACACTATTTAGATTGGTGAAACTTGCAAAAAAGATGAGGAATACCAATACATCATGGCCACCGCAGTCTATAGCGACAGCAGCGATTCTGAATCTCATCGTATCGAAGTAAGTTATTGTTATAGCATTGTTATTCATGTCTAAAATAAAAAAATGCTTTCTATTTATATCGATAAACAAATTTTATAACGTCTGCTTTCACTTGTTAGATAGACCAAACTTGCAAGAGAGATGATTTTCAAGAAATTTTAAAGCGAAATACACTTTTGGAGATGACATTTCCGGACGGAAATCTAAGATCGGACGGAAGTTTTCACCTCAAGCGGAACGTTACGCACGTGCTCAAATTTTCTGAACCCCTGTCTGGACAATACGAACTTGTCGTCATCAGGAAACACTACCCGTACGTTCCGATGACCGTCTGTCCTTTTTACCTGCCCACAATGAGAAATACCGTATTCGAGGAAATTGTTTTGACACACGACAACGTCAGGCATTTCGGAATCTCGTTTACGGTTGAAGACTGCAATTCGCTCAACATTGTTTTTCAAGAATCAAGTTGCGTTTTGTCCCAAACCGACAGAGATCTCAAATTGCTCTTCGGAAGGGCAAAGTACATACAGCTGTTGCTTTTTTCTCATTCTCCAACCAACTTGTTGGCCAAGGTCGACCTCCAAGTGGTGGCGGAAATTAGGGCTGAAGATCATTACCAAAGGCAAAAACGAAAGTACGTCACCTTACCGAGCACTTCTGTTCTGCAACCACAAGAAGAAATTGAAAGAAAAAAAAAGTTTCTCGTTCACGAGATATGCACCCTGTATAAGATGAAGGGGAAAAATATGGACGTGAGTGACTTGACTTCGATGTTGGACATTTCAAAAAGTCTTATTGAAAAGTCAACCAAGAAATAAACAATTACTAAGTAACGTTACGTTCTTTTGTTTTTTCATTTCTTTATTACAATGTATTTAAAACATACATTCAAAGATAAATGTTTTATTCAAATTTTAATTTATTTTTTTAAATTTTTTTTGAGAACATGGATCTCCAAGAAAACAAATTCAATAAAGACTCCCTTCTTTATTATTATTCACATAGAATGAAAAATTAACATATATTAGTTATATAATTAAACAAAACATTTCTAAATTGAAAATAAAGAAATGTATTTGGATAAGGATAAAAAATGTCAAAATTTTTAACAAATATTAAACTTAATATTTTTTGAGGCCAAAGGACGACTTTTGCTAGTAATTCATAACATTTTCGACCGCAATAACAAAGATGCTTCATATTTTATAATAATATTAATTTATTTCTTAAAACACACATTGTATAATTTTTACAATTTAATTAATGTCCAATTGAATGCAGTAAATATACATAAATAGAAAATGTTTGACTTAATTATTTATAGACATTTAGGTTGTTGTACATCCTCAATATCTTTGAAAGTGATGTTGAAAGATATTGACATCTGCAAAAACATTAAAAAGTTAAAATTACATTTTTCTTATAACAAAACATTAATTGGCTTGATTTTAAATAAGGACAAAAAGAGATTTTTATTATCTGTGTTTAACCTTAAAAAATTAAATTTGGAAAAGAAATTTTCTAAAACGATTTTAAAACTTTTAAAGCTTATTTTATAATTTGAAATTATATCACGGATATAAACATCTAGGAAATACATTGGTTAATAAAATCAATAGCCGCTTAATTGCATCACTTTTGAAATATTTTACTAGATTTCATTGCAAAAGCCATTGAAATGATGGCTAAGATGTTTTTTATTTAACAAGAAAAATTAATATTTAAAAGTTTATTGATTTAAGGCAACAATTTCCTAGTCCTAAAAAGGATTGTATCTAAAAGTTACTCATATTTAAGAAAAATGGTACATTAGACTTTATTTCCTTCAGGTTAACCAGAAAGGTCTCATCAGTTTATTGAATCATTCGGTTAATGTTATCACTTTATTTCCTTCAGGTTAACCAGAAAGGTCTCATCAGTTTATTGAATCATTTGGTTAATGTTATCACTTTTGATTTGGCCCAAAGTGATCTAATTAAGCGGCGGGCACTGTATTAGAGAAGAAATTTGCAAAAAAATAAAACATGTACAAGATCATGCAGTAAATAATTTTATTAGTGAATATATTAGCAAAAAATGTATTTAAATTACTGTTTCAAAATTTTTTTTTCAAAAAGAAACTAGATGACGCTTATTAAAATTTTTATTATTCAATTCTTTTTTACGACAATTGATAAGTCAAAATTAAAAAACTGAACAATGTAGTATGACGTAATTCTATTAAAAACTTAAGGTCTTTTATTAGAATTTAAATTATGAACACAACATGAAATTATCAACTGTATTCCACAGGCTTTCCTAAATATCGTTTAATTATATATTTAATAGAATAAAACATTATTTTAATTTATGTTATTTCTTTGAGTTTCAACGTACGGATTATTTGAAAATCAATTTTAAGCATTTTAAAACAAAGCATAAGTACAAAATCATAATTTATTACAATTAATGATTTTTTTCTTTATAAAGTACAAAATTTTAAAATGCGATGCAATGGTTTTGTAACGATAACAATAACGTAAACACTAACTAAAATAACAACATTTTCTAAATTATTAAGATAACCAGCCAACAACATTCATTATGACCTTCAAAAATAAACGATTCTGAAAATAATAAGTCAAAGGAACAGTTGATAAAATAACATAATAAATAATTTCATTTATAAATAAAATTAGGATGAAAATAAATGTGATAACAAAATTTAGTTACATTTTTGTTTACAAATGAAGAGCATGGGAATTATTTTTTAAAGCTAAAATAGTAATTGAATAAAAGACAGTTTAAATTAACCAATTCTTAATAGATTTTTCATGTATAATGTAACTTTGTTTTAAATAATTAAAAATCATTTAATTTAATTTTCTCATCATGTTAAAAATTCATTTCATAATTTCTTTTTGTAATTGTAAAATACAAATAGTTTTTTCATGTTGTTGAAGTTTTACAATCTTTCCGGCTCGAAGTTTACGTTTCCGATTCTAAAATTGAAAAGTAAAAACTAAATTGATTCAAACGACATTTGCATTTAGTTTATTTCATACAAAATGATTTAATTTAGACGAGAAAATAAATTTATTAACCTTCTGGGCCAATTAATTTACTTTACTTCAAAATCTTTCAAAATAATTTACCCCAAAAGTTGAATCCTTTCGGCCTCGACCGCTTCCTCAATGCCTTCTTCACAATGGTCACTAAAATTTTAATTTTAATTTTTAAATTAAACACTACTTTAAAAACTTCATTATCTTTCAAGTGAAGTAACAATTTATAAATGATGGGCTTTATATTAAATTTCATACTTAACAATTATTTTAACAATTTGCGTACTTCAGAGTGCCATATCTGAATCTTCTTCCTCGAATAATGGGAGTCTCGTCTTCGGCCTTTTTTCTGCAAAGGCAAAAGAAGAGAAAGCAACACGAACCAATCAATAGAGCATTGAGACAAACTAACGGTGCACCTACTTGAACCATCAAGTGCGAGCAACTAAACTCGTACTCTTCGTCTCGGGGCCACGCCGGAAGATATATGGCAACGTACCTATATTCTTCGCAAATGCCTTTGAGATCCTCGCATCTTTGTTCAAAGGACTGGCCTGTTACACAAAGTTGCAGAGTTTCCTAAATATACATTAAAAAGGAAAAATTTAAAATATTATAAATTATTCACTTTGTTTCTCAATAGTCGAACAGTGTTCTCTATAAAAAGCTAAAAAGGGGAAGTTTGGGGAAATTTTATTATCGCAGTTACTTAAAATAGCATCGCACAGATCTCTCCAATTCCATCAAAAGGTTGAACGTACGAGAGGGCGTAATATGCCCCTCTCGAACCTTCAACCACGAAAGGTTTATTTTCTTTCCCGGAATTCGAACCCACGCCCCTTATGACCAAGTCTGAGTTGGTCGGCGACGCTACCGCTGAGCTATCCTACCACATGTCAAAAGACAATTAGAAAATAAAAATAATTCTACAAGTGAGAATAAAAAGATATTATAAAAATTAAATAACGATTAAAATTATCATTTAAACATTTTTAAATGTTACTCAAATGAAAAATAATTTGAAATACCCATTTATAGACCGGTTCAATGTTTTTCACACATTCTTCTCTGTCGTGTAGGTCAAAAAAATGAATGCACAAAACATTCTTTGCCAATTCTACACATTCTGGAATTATTTCAAGTCCAGCTGTGATTGACAAAGTGAGAAAAAAAATAATCAATAATTTGTACATGATTTCATGTAGGTTAAAAAAATAAGAAAGAATAAACTTATTCACAAAGATGCAAAGTGCAACTGAGCTATATATTTTTCAATGTCAGACTCTTTAAAAAATGCAACGAATGCAACATTCAATTCTTGATAAGTAATTTGACGATATTAAATTTCATTAGAATCATCATTTTATCAAATACAATTATAACAAAATAATCCTAAATTAATGAAATATTAAAATAATATAATTCCCTAACATTGTACTTACAGAATTAAATTGTGATGCGTTAATTATTTTAAAAGCGACATTTTCAGTACTTTTTTTGTGATAGGGGATGAATTCGAACATTTTGAGCAACCATTGGAATGGCATATCTGTCGGTGTTATTATCACTGAAAATATAAATAAAATATTAAAGTAAGGTTCAAGTGCATGGAACATTACATTACTATTAAATATTTTATATTAAATATTTATAATTACCTGCTTTCCGTAAAGTCAATTAAATGATCCATATTTTGCATAAAGTCTTTGTTCTCTTCAGCTCCAGCATTTCTTCTCCTTCTTTGTTGCCTAAATTTTAATATTTTTATCAAATATTGTTTTCAAAATCGAAATATTTTTATTTAAAGATTACTTCTCATTTGCTATTTTAGAAAAAGTTAAAAAGTACCTGTTGTTCTTTTTTTGTCTTTGACCAGTATGAATATTTCCAACTAAAATAATACATAAAATTTAATGTTTTAAATAACTACATATTGTAATAACAAGTCTTAGAAGGAAATTGCAATTTACCTGGATGGGAATAGTACGATTCACGCTTACGGTTGTTTCTTCTTTTTTCAAAGCAAAAATATTGAATAACCGTTGCAAAAAATGTAAATGCAAATTTGACTTTGCGTTTCATCCCGCGCTTTTTTGCAAATGACTTTGCAGCTTTATTATCGGCCCATCTACAATCAATGGAAATTAAATTAAAATAACAAAAAATTGTAGAAATACATTCACTAAGAAATATAAAGGTACCTGAAAAACATTGTTATAAGAGATGTGATCAATACAGTTGGCATTTGATATGCGATCCATTGTAAACCAGAAGAGACGTACCACCTTTAAATGATGTAAAATATGTAATGAACATTATTGCTACAAATTCTAAATATTTATAAATCATGTAAACTTACGCCTGAAATGGATCCATGGGACGACAAGTCAAGTTAATGTTTTTAAAATCCACAAGTTCTTCCACCGTTTCTTCCATTCCAGCAATGATACCTTCCATTTTTGAGATTTGGACATCCCTCGCTTTGTTGTCATCGATGCGATTGGAAAGTACTTTTCTCATTTCTTTAGTTATTTTAGCTTGAGTATCTAAATTTCTTTTCACAAATGCATTTGTTTCTTTTTGTTCCTCTTGTAGGGCTTCAACAAATTCGAGTTTATCCTTTAAACAGTTATTAATGTAAATTAATTTTATTTTTAATAGGATTACAATAAGTCAATACAAAATGTTGTTTACCTGAATAATACCAAGAGTTGATATAATACTGTTTACATTTCTTTCTTGACCATTTAGATTTTCGTTATTTTTTTCTTGAGCGTCTTCTTGAGAGTCAATAGACTTTAGTTTTGCCTATTGAAATTCAGAAATTATTAAGTAACTTTTACAAATTAATTATGTAATTTTTATAAAAATTCTATCTTTTATTTCATCATACCTGAATCAGATTGAAAAACAATTCGTACGATTGTAGCTCTATTTCTTTGAGCTCCTGAGTATTTGCTCCGTCAGAAGCAATTTGGCAAATACCGTTCAAGTATTCTCTTTTTTTGCGGCTAAAAATTTCTTCGTCATATTGTCCAACGTGAAACTCGAGATCATAGAAACATTTCATAGCTCTTTCTTTATAGCTGAGGACATGATTCCTTAAATGAAAATTATTAAAATAAATTTTTTTAATAAATTTAATAACAATTAAATACTGTGAAAGATAAACTTACTCGGGTAGCAATTCACCATCAAATAAAACCATTTTTTCTCGTCTGGGCATTTCAGGCATCTTTTGTTCTTCTTTAATCGTTGATCTTAAATCGATTTTGTTTACTTTCTCATCAGATGTTGCATTAATTGTTACATCCATTTCCTCTTCTTTGATATTTTTGGGATTAGTTGTAATTTCAGTTGTCGTAGTTGTCAGAGTTGTTGGAGTTATAATTGAAGTCGTTTTAGGGACGTTCGTACTTTTGATTGTTGTTGTCGTCAAAGAAGTAGTTGTTGTCAAAAGAGTTGGAGTCGTTGTAGTTGGAGCTATTGTAGTTGTTGTTGTTGTCAAAGTTGTAGTAATTGTGGTAGGAGCCGTTGTTGTTGTTGTTGCTAGAATTGTAGTAATTGTTGTAGGAGCCGTTGTTGTTGTTGTTGCTAGAATTGTAGTAATTGTTGTAGGAGCCGTTGCCGTTGTTGTTGTCAGAGTTGTTGTAATTGTGGTAGGAGCCGTTGTCATTGTTGTTCTCAGAGTTGTAGTAGTTGGAATGATTGTTGTTGTTGTAGTTGGAATGATTGTTGTTGTAGTCGGAGATGCTGTGTAAGACGGTAAATATTCTTCATATTCAAATTTTGTTTCTTCATTAGACAATATAGTACTTTCCTCCAATGTACTTTCAATTTTCATGCTTTCCTCAAATGTATTTTCAATTTTCATACTTTCCTCCAATGTATTTTCAGTTTTC
>JAIYDG010000391.1 GCA_027487625.1 Bacteroidota bacterium | reverse complement strand
TGTCCCATAGCGCTTTGAGGACTATCAGGAGCAACAACAACAACTTCACCCAGATCTTTAACAGCTTCAACCAATGCTCTGATGCCTGGAGCTGTAATCCCATCATCATTTGAAATTAAAATTAATGGCTTTTGATTCATTTTGCTGCAAAAGTAGATGAATTGAATTAAACAGATATATTTTTATTCTATTAATGTTGATTTATAATTTGATATAAATCCTCTTCCATTGACAATTTACTCGATTCAATGAAACGGCCTATTTCAACGCTATCTTTATATATTATTATACATGGAACAGGTTTTATTCCTAAAACAGAAGTTTTAATAAAATGAGTTTGTTTGTTTCTATCGACCATAATTAGCTGAATCTGATTGTCTTTTACTCCAATTAAATCGGCTACTTTATAAAATGCTGGAATTTCTTTCTGGGTATCACCACACCAAGAACCTGCAAAAATCAGAAATCCAAGTTTTGATACTTCCGGTTTTAATAAGTTAAGAATTGAATCTTTTGGCTGATAAGCTTTATAACCATAATAAAACCAAGGAAAAAGCTTTGAATTGTTTAAATACGATTTTTCAACTGGTCCATTTAATATAATATCAGAACCTTCTTTTTTTAAAGTAAATTTTTCAGACGACGAACATGAACTTAATATCAGCAATAAAGCGTAAAATAGGTTTTTCAAATGTTTTTTGTTTTGGACAATTGTCAAGGTGAAACTAAATTTAAGTGATTTTATTTTTCCACTTAAATACAAATATTGCCTTTTGCTTCAAAAAAACATGTGATTTATTTTTAATCAAATGTTTTGGAATGAAATTTGACTAAAATTGATAAAGTATAAAAATTATGAAAAAACTATTTTTTTCGGCAATTCTACTTGCTGCAATCGCATTTACAAATTGTACACCTAAAAGACAGGTTCAACGTATCGACCCAAATCAAGTTGTTGATTTAAGTGGTAGATGGAATGATACAGATTCAAAACTTGTAGCTGAAGAAATGATTAAGGATGTTTTAGATAGACCTTGGAGAATTAATTTTGAAAATAAATTCGGCAAGAAACCAACCGTAATAATTGGACAGGTAAAAAATAAGACTTCCGAACATATTGATGCTACAAATTTTATTAAAAACATGGAGCGTTCATTTATTAATTCCGGAACTGTAAGTGTGGTTCAAAGCGGAGATGCTAGGGTTGAGGCAAGAGATGAAAGAAACGATCAGCAAACTTTTGCCAGTGAAGAAAGTCGTAAAAAATGGGGTAAAGAAAAAGGTGCTGATTTTATTATGAGTGGTGTAATTACATCTATTGTTGATGAATATAAAAATCAAAAAGTTGTATCATACCAAATCAATTTAGAACTAACAGATTTGGAAACCAATGAAAAAGTTTGGATAGGTGAAAAACAAATCAAAAAATTCGTTAAAAACTAAATCCTAAATGCTAAGGTTCTTTCATATTATAAAAATCTTTTTGGTTTTCATTCTTTTGATGATGAGTTCTTGTGCAACTTATTATCAAAAGAATGAAGCTTTAATGAATGCTGTTTATAAAAGCAATTTTGAAGTAGCTGAAAAGATTTTATCAGATGATGTAAAATTCGAAAAGGTTCAAAAGAACAAATTACTTTTTTATTTAAATAAAGGTACTGTTTTGTGGATGAATCAAAAGTATGATAGCAGCATAAAGTACTTTAGAAAAGCAGATTATTTTGTCGAAGATTTTGAGAAAAAATATACCCAGCAAATAGCATCATTTTTAACTAATAAAAATGTTACAACTTATGCAGGTGAAGATTTTGAACAGGTATTAATTCATTATTATGGCGCTCTAAATTATTTGATGATTGGTGATAATGATGCAGCGCTTATTGAAGCAAAAAGGATGCTTCAGAAAATGCAGAAAAATTCTGATAAATATAAATCAGCCAATAAATACAAAAGAGATGCTTTTGCACATAATTTGCTTGGTATTATTTATGATACAAAAGGCGAATATAATGATGCATATATCGCATATAAAAATGCCTATCAGGTTTATGAAGAAGATTACCAAAAACTTCTTGGTACTCCAATTCCTAAGCAACTTAAGCTGGATTTAATTAGAACAGCTTTTTTAAATGGATTTTTTGAGGAACAGAAACAATACGAAGTTAAGTTCGGTTTGAAGTTTAATAAATCAACTGATTTGCTTACAAACTCAATTGTGTTTTTTTGGAACAATGGTTTAGGTCCTATCAAAGAACAAAACAGTATTAATTTTTCAATTTTACCTGCCAATAATGGTTGGGTTCAAATTGTTAATCATGATTTGGGTATAAACTTTCCTTACAAAGTAGATAATAAAGATGATAAGAAAGACTTGTTGGATATGAGATTTTTTAGATTGGCTTTACCTAAATACGTAAGTCGAGAACCTTATTATCAAAGGGCTATATTGAAGTATAATAATAAGAGTTTCGATTTTCAAATAGTAGAAGATGTTAATGCAATAGCATATAAAAGTCTAGAAGATAGAATGACCAAAGAATTAGGTGAAGCTTTATTGAGGGCGGCACTAAAACAAATTGTTGTTTATAAGGCAGGTAAGGAAAAAAAGGATGGATTGGCTTTGGCTGCCAGTATTTACGGAGCAATATCAGAACAAGCAGATACCAGAAATTGGCAATTATTGCCTCATTCAATAAATTATTCTAGAGTGCCTTTAAATGAAACTCAAAATTCATTTGATTTTGTTGCATTTGGTAAAAATGGTCAAGGTGATTTTAGTAGGAATTTTAAACTTAAAAATAAAAAAGGAACTCAGTTTTTTTCTTTACAAACTATTGATTTTGTTAAATACGCCAATGAAAGATAATATTATCTCTTTATAGAATAACCTAAACTCCATTCCATAAAATCACTATCCAGTTTTGATCCGTTTTTTATCCCACCTTTGAAAAAACTTCCAACACTCCATTTTTTGGATAATTGATATCCTAAACCAAATTTGATATAAAAAGGTCTGCTTACTTTTGTTAGATACAAATTTGCCGAAAAGGGAAGAAAGAATCTTCCAATATCAAATTGTTGGTAAAAGCCCAGTCCTAAATGTAGTTTCTCTTTTGTTTGGATTGACTTTAAACTTCTTAAACTATTTTCCCAGATAGCTGGAGAGGCGTCGTAAAATAAATCGGTTGTTATTCCTATTTGATACAAATGGCTAATTTTTCTTTTAAACTGTTGATTTAAACAAGCTACCCAGAATGATTTTGTTGAGGAGAAATAAGCTATTTGCCTATACCCTGTAGCTAAGTAAATCGTATAAATCAATTTTGATTCAAAAGCTTGATTTTTTATGATGGGTTTGTATTTGAAGTCGAGGTATTTTTCGAAATGATGACGAAAACTCAAGGCAGAATAAACTACATTTATTCCTCCATTTGGCATTTTAAGGCTTCCATTTGAAACATGATATAATCCACCGGAGATTCCTATTTCATTTCTTGATGTCAAGCGGTAGTTTAAAATCAAACCTGCATCTAATGCAAAATTTACTGGACTTACAATTGCTCTGTTATCAAAGTTTTTATGGAAATCATATTGTAAGGTATTAAAATTCAAGCCATATCCAACTTTAGCTGAAAGACATAGATTGGAATTTTTTTTGACTGGAATTTCAATTTGAGGGAAAATCGCAAATGAATATCCAAAAGTATCAGGATTATTTAATTTACATAATCTGAAATTTAAACTGAAATCAGGATTATGGTAAAGCTCATTGAATAAATTTGATCTTTTTTGATTTGGAAAAAACTTTAAATCAATTCCTCCACAGTAACCATTCATGCTTGTGCCTGTTTTATTAATAACATTAGCTGCATAATGGAATCCACCAAAAGGTTCAACCCCATAACCCTTCATCTGGGCATCAGCTATATTTGAAATAAAAACAAAAATTATTAAAAGTACAGTTAAGCGCATTATTCACAAAGCTATATCATTGCAGTAAAAAAGTTATATGATAAAAGTACTATTTGTTTGTTTAGGAAATATTTGCCGTTCACCTTTGGCTGAAGCACTTTTTTTAAAACATCTTGAATTGAATCATTTGTCTTCAAGTTTTATTGTTGATTCTTGTGGTACAGCCTCATATCATATTGGGGAATTAGCTGATGCAAGGACAAGAAAAGTAGCGAAAGAGTTTGGTATAGAAATGCCACACAGAGCAAGGCAATTTAAAGAACAAGATTTCGATGAATTTGACTATATCTTGGTTATGGATGAAAGTAATTATGAAAATCTAAAAAAGGTAAATAGTGTTAAAGCCAAAAAGTTAATTTTTTTAAGAAGTTTTGATCCAAATTTTAAAAATTTAAAAGAGGTGCCAGATCCATATTATGGCGATTTAAAAGGGTTTTATGAAGTTCATGAAATTATTAAAGATTGTACCCATTCACTTTTGGATTTTATAAAAAACAGAAAGAATGAAGAATCAAATTAGAATACAAGTAAAAGGAAGGGTTCAAGGTGTATTTTATAGAAACTATACGCAAGAATTTGCTTTAAATCTTGGAATAAAAGGAAAGGTTAGAAATTTGAAAAATGGTGATGTTGAAATTTTTGCCCAAGCTGAAAAGGAACAATTAGAATCATTAATAGATTGGACTAAAAAGGGTTCACCTCTATCAAAAGTTACGGATGTAAATTTTGAGGAGTTAGATTTAACATCTTTGGTTTGGACAGAATTTTTTGTTGAACAAGGGAAGTATTAGTTTTTTAAAACTAAAATCTCCAAAAAATCATACTTATAATTCCACTTAGCATGATAAGTTTTGCTATAAAACTAAGTCTTGAAAAATCTCTTTTTGTATCTGCTAATTTGATTAACCACCACATAATTCCCATTGGAATCAGTACTAAAATCAATTGATACATAAAGAACATTAAATAAATTTTATCGGAGCTATAACTTAAAGCTCCAAAAAAACTCATGTTTGCAAAGCTTAAGATAATTAGAATTGTTTGAAGCCAAAGTAAAACGTTTTTTGTTTTCCTAACACCAAGCACAATTGGTAATGTTTTACTTTTAAATTGTTGGTCACCCCTTAAATCTTCAGTATCTTTAATTATTTCTCTAATCAGTGATAACATAAAGGCAAAAATTGCATAAACAATAATTCCATTTGATAAAACATTTTTATCGAAGAAAAAAAGTATTAATAGAGTATTAGCAGTTAATAAACTCACTAGGATATTACCAGAGAGATAAGTTTTCTTTAAGAACTGGGAGTAAATCCATAATAAACAAGAGCTAAAAAACACTGCTAACATTACTTTTTTGCTGATTGAATAAGCCAGACCAAGAGCAATTATTGTGCATGCAAAATGAAGAAGCATTGTCCATCTTCTTGAAATTGATTTGCCAACAATAACCTTATTTGGTTTGTTTATTAAATCAAGTTTTACATCCATATAATCATTGATGATATATCCTGCAGATGCAACTAAAGATGTACTAATAATCAGAAATATAAAATTTCTTTCAAAAATGCTATAAAACTCAATAGTAGGATTTAAAAAATAGTAAGCAAATACCTGAGTGATAGCAATCATCAGGATATTGTTGATTCTAATTAACCTTAAAAAATCAAGAATTACTCTCATAATTCTGTTTCTGTATTAGATTTATCAAGTTCACTAACTCCACCTGATACTATAAATTTCATTAGAGCACTTGAACTACCTTTGAAAACTTGAATTTTATCTTTATTTACAAGGAAAAGATTTCCAGAGAAAGCATAACTATGTGGGAAGTAAACAGCTGCCATTCCGGGTAAATTAAGATCAATTAATTCGTCTTGTGTTATAAAACCAGGTTTAAAAATTCCAGGACTTAATTCGACGATAACAGGTTTAGAAAATTTGTTTTTTTCACCAACAAATGCTTCTATTAAATCTTTAACAGAACCATAAATTGTTTTAACAAATGGAATTTTATTTAAGATGCCATCAATTAGTTCAAAAATAGGTTGAGTTAAGAAATTTGACCCAATTAAACCAATCAACATTATTACGCCAACAACAATTAGGAAACCTAAGCCTGGGGTTTCTAATAATAAAACCTCATCAATACTTTCTACCAATGATCTGATAATTCTATAGGTTGCATAGATTGGTAAGGTTATCAATAAACCTTTTAAGAAGTAACTAAATAGTCTTCGAATTCTATAATTTATCGATTTATTAATTCTTTCTTTTTTGATGTAATTCATTTTTTTAATATTCTAATTCTAAACCTAAACCTTGAACAAGTTCTGAAACCAAAGGATTCTTATCAACCATGATTTTTAATAAATCTTGCTTACTTACTTTTTTTGTTTGTTGAATTAAGTCTGTGTTGATTATAAAGGTAAAGTCGAAATTAGCATTTTTTAATCCACTTCTAAAAAATGGAATCATATCTAATTTTTGTTCCTCAAGTAATTCTAATTCGAGCTTACTTCTTAATTCTAATTCAACAATAGAATTTTCTAAAAGTTTAAACTTACTGTTTCTCAAAAAACTTGACACCCTTGATTTAGCAGTTTTGTCTAAAACCAGAATGTAATCATTATAAACGTTTTCGAATTGATTAAGATTAAAAGCCTCTGATATTACAATTTGATTTTCAGTAGTTTGTTCGCCTAATTGATTTTCTGCTGGTTTTTCTTTTTGTTCAAGAATTTTCTTTTTTAACAAATCCAATTGATTTGCTTTATTTAAATTCAATGACGAAATTGGAATAACCGGAGGATTATTTTCAGGCTTTGATGCAATTATAATCGGTGTTTCAATTTTGGTTTCTTGTAAAACTGGTGTTTCTGGTTTTTGCTCGTTAATTGAAGAATTTGAAACTGGTTGAATGTTTAATTCAGGCTTTTTTTTTTATCATCAACTCCAGTTAAAGTTATCGCTCTTTGAAGATTACAAAGCTTCATAAGTGCTAATTCAACATGTAATCTTTGATTTTTACTTTGTCTGAAATTAAAATCGGTTTGGTTAAGAATGTTCAAGGCATTTAGTAACCAAGTGGACGAACAAGATTGAGCTTGTTGAGCAAATTTGCCAGCAATATTGGGAGCTACTTCCAATAGTTTTGTTGTATCAGGGTGTTTACACACCATTAAGTTTCTCAAATGTTCAGCGAAACCTTGTAAGAAATGTTGGCCTTCAAATCCATTATTTAATATTTCATCAAACAACAACAAACTTCCCGGCAAATCTTCATTGGAAAGCATATTGGTTGATTTAAAGAAATAATCATAATCCAGAATATTTAAGTTACTAATAACATCTGAATATGAGATGGTATTTCCACTGAAACTAACTATTCTATCAAATATTGATAAGGCATCACGCATAGCGCCATCTGCTTTTTTAGCTATAACATGTAAAGCTTCTTCTTCAGCTGTAATTTGTTCGCTTTCGCAAATTTTCTTTAACTGTTTAACAGCATCATCAACTTTAATTCTGTGAAAATCAAAAACCTGACATCTAGATAAAATTGTAGGAAGGATTTTGTGTTTTTCAGTTGTTGCCAGAATAAATTTGGCATATGGAGGCGGTTCTTCCAAAGTTTTCAGGAAAGCATTAAATGCCTGAGCACTTAACATATGAACCTCATCTATAATATAGATTTTATACTGAGCGCCTTGTGGTGCATATCTAACTTGTTCAACTAAACCGCGGATATCATCAACTGAATTATTTGATGCAGCATCGAGCTCATAAATATTAAATGAAGCATTACCATTAAATGCTCTGCAGCTATCACATTGGTCGCAGGCTTCAAAATCTTCAGATAAATTTGTACAGTTGATTGTTTTTGCCAATAATCTGGCGCTTGTTGTTTTACCTACACCACGTGGACCACAAAAAAGGAATGCATGGGCTAGATGCCTATTTTTTATAGCATTTTTTAAAGTTTGTACCACATGTTCCTGCCCAATAACCGTATCAAATCTGGATGGTCTATATTTTCGGGCACTTACAACAAAATTTTCCATGCGGCCAATTTAATTTAAAACAAGAATAGTTCAACCACAAATTCTTCACGTTTTAATTAAGTTTCGGAATTTCAATATAAAAGGTTGATCCATTACCTGCAATACTTTCAACATACAATCTGCCTGAATGTAGTTCTACTAGTTTTTTGCAAATTGAAAGTCCTAATCCATAAGATTTTTCTCCAGAGGTTCCGGTTCTTCCAACAGAAGTAAATGAATCGAATGCAAATTTAATGGTGGTTTCATCCATTCCTATTCCAAAGTCTTTAACACTAATTATGTACTTTTCAGGGTTTTCCTTTAATTCAATTAGAATTGATTTATTTTTTTGTGAAAATTTAATAGCGTTAGCAATAAGGTTTTGGATAACTCTGGATATTCTACTGCCATCTATTTTTGCATGGATTGAATTTTCAGGTAAATTTAAAATTATATTGATTCCTTTAATATCAGCTTTATAATTTAAAACCTGAATTGCTTCAATAATCAATTCATTTAAATTAAAATTATTCAGGTTTAATAGAATATCACCTCTTTCAATTAATGAATGGTCTAATAAATCTTCCATAATTGATAAAGCATGTTGACTGCTGGTATTCATTAGTTTAACTAAATCTTTATCCTCTGGATGTAGTTTAATACTTTCCAAAAGCAAATTGCTAAGTGATAAGTTATTTCCTACAGGAGTTCTTAAATCATGAGCAACTGTTTGAAGCAGATAATTAATATTAGAATTTGAAAATTGTAATTCTTGTTTTTGTATTTCTATTTCAGACAAAGCTGCATTCAATTCCTGATTCCTTTTGTTTTGTATCCTTAAAACATAAATTATACCTAGAAATAATACAGCCAGCGTAATTAATATTCCGAAATAACCTTTGTTCTTGATATTATTTAGCTCATTATCTTTTTTAAGCAACTCATTTTCAACTATTTGCTGATTCAAAGAATGGCTAAGAATTTGTTTTGATAAACCAAGTTTTATCTGTGTTTGATAGGTTGAATCTTGGAAATCAGTAAATTTTTTTGAATAAAACAAAGCAGCATCTAATTTCCCAATAGACTCATAATATGCTAGTTCTGTTGAAAAGTAAGTTCCTTTTAACCTAATAATATTTTCAGAGTTAATAATTTTTAATGAACTATCAATTCTCCAGCGAGCCTCACTTAGTAGATTCATTTTAATTAGGATTTTGGCTAATTCCATTTGTTTTTTAGCTCCATGTCTTAACTCATGCTGATTTGGATCTAAAGTGTATTGAACTCCTTTTTCATAATATTTTTTGGCATTTTTTAAATCCCCCATAGAATGATATAAATGTCCCATGTTTGAATAAATGACACCCAATGGTCTTTCTTTTGGAAAAGCACCAATTTGTATAACTTTCAGTGCCATTTTGAAGTAGAATAGAGATTTTTTATAATCTTTTAACTCTTCATAACATAATCCTAAATTACCATAAGCATTTTGCATCCAATAGTGAACTCCGATAATAGAATCTTTATATAAATTATAAAGTCGATTTGCTTCAAAGAAATAATTTGCAGCTTGATTAAAATTCTTGTCAACGAAAAATATGGTGCCAATTTTATTTAGAATAAATGGTTTTCTAGATGGCATATATCCTTTGTCTAATAGGTCTTTTGCAGCTAAAAAAAATGATAGTGCATTTGGAATATCGCCTTGTTCTTCGAATAAATCGCCACAAACAATAAAGCTTTCAATTTGCATCTCAGGATTTTGAACTTCCTCAGATAAGTTGATAGCTCTTAAAATTGATTCCTTTGCTGGTTCAAAATTGTGTTCAATACTGTTAACCTGACTATTGAAAATTTCATATAGCCATTGTAATTCCAGTGAATTTTTAAAATCAGGGTTTAATGAAATTTTCTTGATTAAAATTTTTGCATCCTTTACATTCCAATTATCAATATAGATTTGACATTGAATGGCGTTGGAGTCAATATTGTAAATTTCAGAAAAATGACGGACTTTGGGACTTGAAAATAAATTGGAACTCAATCCTAAAGAGAGAATAAGAAATAAAATCCACTTTATCTTCATTAATATATTTGGGCTTTTTAATTGGAGTGGTGGGAAAATAGGGATTAAAAGTTATTTTTCACTTGTCGAATGACACATTACTAGATAAATGCAAAAAAAATGACTTAAATAAGATACATTTGATTTGAAGAAAGGGCGAAATATTTTAATTATTTATAATGATATGTTTGATAATAAGAAAAATATCCATAATTTCGCGGTCCTTTTTAAAAATAAATTCCCAGTAAATGGCAACTAAAAACCAATCTAGCACAGCAGAGTCGGTTGTCTTAAAAGACTATGAGTCAGTGATTATTTTCACTCCCGTACTCTCCGAAGATCAGTTGAAAGATGCAGTATCAAAGTACCGCACTCTTATCACTGAAAATGGCGGAGAGCTGGTTCATGAAGAAAACTGGGGTTTGACTAAACTCGCGTATCCAATCCAGAAGAAAACTACTGGATTTTACATACTGTATGAGTTTAGGGCAACTCCTGAGTTTATCTCGAAATTTGAACTAGCTTTCCGTCGTGATGAGCGTATCATGCGTTTCTTAACAGTAGCGCTTGACAAACACGCTTTAATTTACAACACTCGTAAACGCAATGGTGAATTCAACCAAAGCAAAAAAGAGCAAAAACAGGAAGGAGGAGTTAAGTAATTATGAAAAAGAAATCGCAAATTAACCCAGCCATGGTGTTTAACACCACTCCTGAGGCTCCTCAGAAAAAGAAATTCTGTCGTTTTCGTAAAAATGGTATCAAGTATATCGATTACAAAGACGCAAACTTTCTTATGAAATTTGTTAACGATCAAGGTAAAGTATTACCACGTCGTTTAACAGGTACTTCTTTAAAGTATCAACGTAAGGTGACTCAAGCAATTAAACGTGCTCGTCATATTGCAGTTCTTCCATTCGAAGGTGATTCATTGAAATAAAACAGGAGGACCAGAAAATGAAAGTTATTCTTAAAGAAAACATGAAAAATCTAGGTCACCAAGGTGATGTAGTAGAAGTTAAAAATGGTTATGC
>JAIYDG010000229.1 GCA_027487625.1 Bacteroidota bacterium | reverse complement strand
TTTAATCATTTAATTAATCAATAAAAAATCGGAAGAAAAACGAATTCCTTCCGATTTTAGAAATCGTTTTGAGTTAAAAAATTATTCTTTAATTAGTTTGAATGTTTCTTCATTCAACTTCAAAATAAAAACTCCCTTTTCATTTGTATTTATCTTAATCAAATAGGTTCCATCAACTGAACCCGAAAGTACTTTAGTTATGATTTCTTTCCCATTTGGGTCATAAATCTTCAAACTACTTAATTCTCTTACTCCATTGAGTTTAATTTCATCTTTAAATGGATTTGGATTAACCAATAAAGTTTTTTCCTGATTAGAATTTAAATTAATACTAACTATTGGTGAATAGTCGAACTTTCCATCATAATCCACCTGTTTTAATCTATAATAAATTTTACTTGCAGCAAAATCAATCAGGTTAAAAGATTCAGTAAATAGATAAGTTTTAAGGAGGTTGCTATTACCTTGTCCTTTAACTATTGAAATCCGATTAAATGATGTTTCCGAATCAAAACTTCTTTCAATTTCAAAATGGCTGTTATTGATTTCTGTGGCAGTTGTCCATTTTAATTCAGCTTCACCTTTTTCATTTAAAATTACTGAAAATTCTTTCAATTCTACAGGAAGAGTTTGGGTGGAAGTTGAAGTATAAAAACCTCTATTGTAATTTGTAGAAGAACCTGCACCATTAAATGTATAAACTCTGAAGAAATAATTAGTTCCTGGTGTTAATCCCGTAATATTAACAGTATTTCCTGTGCCATTATAAACAACATAAGAACCTGCAGTTTTCAATAATTGTGTACCTTGTCCAAAAACTGAATTTGCAGTATAAGCAACACCATTGGTTGGTGGTGTAAAATTAGCATTATTGGCTCTAGCTATTACTAATGAATTTGAACCACTACCCGTTGTCCAATTGAGGGAAATACTATTACCAGTATTATTTGACACGGTCATTTGATTGGGTGGAATTAAAGGAGTAAATATCCCATTTGCAGAATCAACTTTAATTGTAATTCCTTTTGAAAATGTCCCAGGAATAGGGCAATTGGCATCAGTTGATGTTAGTGTTAAAAAATAAGGTGCTTTTCTAAAAGCACTAACAGGAGGAATCCAACAAAACAACATAGAATCTCTTTTGGGTCCATTTAGTGCTCTTGTTGAAGGCGTATACATAGGAATTAAATTAGCGCCAAGAGTTGTTAAATCTGGAGGTGCGTTCCATTTTAGATTTGTAGTATCGGTAGAATCAGAAGCAACAGCTACAAAACATAATTGTTGCCCAGCATTGATGGTATAATTCAATAAAGGTTGAGTTGAAGTTGGTAAGGTATTCAAATCATAAGTTAATATACCTGGTAAAGTGTTTGTATTTCCTATAGTAGTCATGATTAACATTTCTCTTCTTGTATTAGAAATATTGACCCAAATATTTGTAGAATCTTTCCTCCATTCCTTCACCAAAACTGCAAGAGGTGCAGTAAATGTTCCTAAAGGTCTAAATCTTAAATCACCATTTGTTTGATTGATGTATAATCCCAAAGGATAAGTTGTGCTAGGTGATGGAAATCCCAAATAGTTAAACGGAGCTGCTGCTGTAAAAGGACTAGAATAAGTTGCATTTGAATTTGGAGCATTTAATGAAGAAACAAATTGATAAGAAAGAGAATCCCCATCAGGATCATATCCACCCAAATTGTAATTTACATCTTTTCCGGCATATACAACAGCAAGTGGTTTATTGGTAAATGTAGGACTTGTATTAGAAAAACGCTTATCAAAAACTAATTCAGTATAAAAATTTTGGGATGAAGGATTACTAAAAGTTGTTATTGAAGCTGTTCTGCAACATTCATTAAAACCAATGGCAAGCGAATTACAATTAGAGGGTACTGCAGACAAACTAACATTACCCTGAAATGTATAAATTTCTGCCGCAGGTGAATATGTACCAGGTGTTTTAGTTCCGCAATTTGAACATAAAGTAGTTCCTGCTTGTGAACATAATTGTATTACGTCAACAATTCCAGAACCTGGAACAATTGTTAAACTAGTTGAGCCAAAATTTGTATTATTACATGTAGTAGATCTTCCATATAAAGTTACATTTACCGTGCAGGAAGTATTCAAAGGTCCAAGATTACATCCACATAATCCAACACCACCACAATCTCTATAGAGCTTAAGAGTAACATTGATGGTTGTTGCATTAACGCGAGTATAGGTCATTTCGCTACCCATAAAATGAGATGCTTTAGATTGAAATGTGCCTAAAAACAGTAATAAAATTAGGAGTGTAAAATATTGTCTCATAGACTTTTTATTCAAATTTATTTAATAAAAAGTACTAAAAAACATAATTAAAAAAAATTAACACTGCAAATGCCGCCTTTTAAACAGGGTAAATACCTTTAATAGGAGTATAAACCTGGTTAAAAAAGGGGGCTTTAATACTAGATAACTTCTTAATAACAAATTTAAATGAAAGGAATTTAATACCTATGACTTTATTCTTTCAATAACTTGAATGATTCGTTATTAATTTTTAACACATACATACCTTTATCAGTTCCGCTTATTCTAATCAAATAA
>JAIYDG010000203.1 GCA_027487625.1 Bacteroidota bacterium | reverse complement strand
TCTTTTAGGTAAGTGATACGTTTATTTTGAAAGGTGCAAGCCTTTGGTGCAAAAATTATGTCGTATTATTGTCATTATCCGAGAAAATATTTCGCGTAACCTCGTTTTAAATATTCTGCACTAAAAGGTAGGTTTCTTCATTCTATTTTCATTCTATTGTATTCTTGAATTAAAATTATGATTCAAAAATACTCAATATTATTAAAATAATCTAAATACCGCAAATTTTAAATGGGTTGGAGGCGCCGTCACGGACGACTTCGGGGACAAGAAATAGTGAGACTTAAAGTTCTCGTAGTTTTGCATTCGGCTTTAGGAGTATTTTAAAATTTTAGACAAAAAAATATTTCTCCATAGGTTACATATCCTTCCGTCGAAATAATAAATAAGTACTTTCACTGGAAATAAATATAAACAATTAATTTCTTTCCAATTTTAAGTAAGTCAAATTTTTTTGGGTTGGAGGATCGCAGTATGTGTGAGTTTTTTCTTTACATTTTACATTTTCGGATTGTTTCGCGTGAGAAAAAAATTCAATTGCCGTCGAGGTTAGGCTAGTGCAAAAAAATTGTTCCGATTTTTGGGACCTCGTTTCTAAAACCCCGCCTCTGAGGTGCCGAAAATAAATTGTTCCGACGAAACCCTTTTGACTTAATTACCGTCGAGGTTAAGCGTTTGCAATTCAATTGTTCCGAATTTGTGTAACGCGATATTTTTGGAGAATTATTTTTCGAGGTTTCGTTCTCAGAGGGAACTCTCGCGGGCGACTCTCTCTTTTAAAAGATGGTTTCTTACTTTGGTGGTTTATTTCTTTTGTGCAGTAAATCTAACTTAAGAGTTCCAACAATATTTTAAACTTCTAAGCACTAATTACATAGAATTTCTTTCATATCACAAAATTTCAGTTCATGGAGTATTTGAAAATGTATTTATTATGGAGTATAGAAAGTTTTGTTAACAGTAACTATTAAGGTTCTATTAATATGTAATTAAAAATTGAATATTGGAAAACGACAGAAATTGTACATTGCACGTTAGAGTAAGAATTTAAATTTAAATGAAAACCAACGAGTTTTTAATAATTCTTTGGTATAAACTAGTAGGATTGTGTCACTTGGATGGATACACACATGTTCATTTAAAAGACGAAAAAGAAAATTTATTGGCTAGCGGCACATTATGAAATTAAAGTTCGATAAAAATGTCAAAAATATTGTACAACTCACGTTAGTTTAATAACAACAATATTTTAGATAAATCTTTTAAATAAATTAAAAATAACATAATTGTAAAATTTTATTATTTCACTTACATTTACATTTTTTACAATAACTTTAAATCCCGCCTTTAATGAGGCAAAAGTTTGATTAAATGTTCTCGCGCTTGTGGTTTCAGTCCAAAAAATGCATTTTTGACTTTCTTCATTCACTTCGTGTACAAGAATGACTAACTTTTTAAAAACAGTGATTAAAATTGTATCATTCAATTTCGTTAAAAGTGTTCGTGCAAATCTTGTTTACATTTTTAAGTCGACAAGAGCAGGATTCAAACCAGAGACTGTTTTTATAGTCTAATCTAAAATAGCACTTTTATAATTAAATATTTAGCAAGTATCTTATTTCAAAATATTTATTTTGAATAGTGATCAGAAAAAATGTTCGGTCATTATCAATTATTTGGCCGAAACCGAATATTCAGTTGGTTTTGTCTATCGAAACCAAAAGTAGTGGTCAATCCTATAAAAGTTAGCTTCTTTGCTAATGAAGAATATTCTGTTTTTTTGCTGCTGGGCTAGGTGTATGCAATTTTATCAAATTAGAAATCAATTCAAGAAATAAAATTGAATCATTCATTATGTTATTCGTTATTTATTTAATACTTCAATTAAATAAACATGAATGTTTTTTAATTAAACGACTCTAGTCTAATGCACAGTTACATTCACTGATACTTTCGACACATGACATGCCAAAAACAAGTGGCTACTTAATTCATTTATATCGAGTTGAATATCTCTCAGATCTTCAGCAGTCTTTGCGCTTTCGTCACTGTCCAGATATCCGTACAAGTCAAAAAATATGTTATTCACAACATTTTTCATATTGGCCTTCACCCTCTTTTTAGGCAAAATCACATTGACCCATACATTTTTTTGGTGATCTAGAATACTCCGAGCTTTTTGCCACTCTGCTGCTAAAGATGCCATTTTAACTGTTGTAAAAAAATAAAAAATAAAAAATTAAATATAGTGAATCATTATTCGATACAATTAAAAAGACAGTAATTAGTTTTAATTTAATTAAAGTTTAATTTAATTTAGCAAAATATTCATTTAGAAGATTATTTTGAAGAATTTATTCTGTTTTCTTGAAATATTCAAATCAATTGTGGTTGCCATCGGTTTATTTTCTTTAAAACGTTTATTTTAAACAATAGTTAATAATTTGTTATGAATTTAATAATCTTAGTTAAAAATAAGATATTGTATTTTTAAATAAGGCATTTTTTATTAAGGCTATGCAATTTTCTTAAGTTTACAGAAAAACACAAGATCAAATTTTAATTTAAGTTTAAAGACTTCAGTTTTGAAATCGTCCTGAAACCCAAAAGCGTTTATAAAATTTGTATATTCAGTATGATTTAAGGTTCGAAAGAATTGTGACTATTAATGTTGAAGTTAAAAAAATTCTTACTTGTTTCAACAAAGTGGATGTAAACGACTGATTGAAAACATCACTGAAATCAATTAAAAAACTAGTTTTAATGCTTATTGCATGTCTCTTTCATTATAAATTTAAGTTAAATTAAAAACAGAATTAAAAATACTATCGTGTTACAATACGATATAAATTAAGGCTGATAAAGCCTTTAACAGAACGAAAGACAAGTTCATTCCCTATAGAGATGCGACACTCTCCTTAAAATCTACTCGACTTTTCTTAAATAAGAAATCGACAAACCTAAAATTAAGAAAAAGTCAAAATTGTCTTCTAAGAAAGACTTTTGATAACTAATCAAATAATGAAAACGAGTAGGATAAAATTTATTTAAAAGGTGGCAGAAACCAGAATTTTTTCGTTCATTTATTTAATAACAGTAGTACTGAAAATCAAATTAAAATGGTTTAATGTAATGTCTAGTCACTTTTTCATAAAAAGCCGTTGTTTCTAAAAAAAATTAAAATAGTTGTAATGGCATTTTATGTTCACTTTTTATCCAAGAGCTTTGCGTCTAACTCATAAATTCGAATAATTGATTTAAAAAGTTTATCTTATTAAAATTATTATCTCAAAAATAATTCCTTAAAAAAGTCGTAACTTTAGAATTTAGAGAAACTAGTTAAAGTTATACTTTTGCAAATTGTTTGCAGAGTAACAGATTTAAAG
>JAIYDG010000035.1 GCA_027487625.1 Bacteroidota bacterium | reverse complement strand
GTTGCAATCCATCTGCTGAAGGGAAATTATTTCCTTTTTGCCATATAACATTATATCCTTCATTTACTAGTTGCTCCCAACCTGCATACAATGCCTGATTAATGGTTCTTGCTCCTAAACTTCCACCAATAATTAAAACTGTTTTTTTATTTGAATCTAATTTAAAAAACGAAAAAGCTTTACTTCTTTTATCACTGGGATCACAGATATCAGCTCGAACAGGATTACCTGTTTTAATAATTTTATCAGCAGGAAAAAACCTATCCATATTGTCGTATGCAACACAAATTTTGCTTGCTTTAGATTTCAGGATTTTATTCGTGATACCAGCAAAAGAATTCTGTTCATGAATTAAAACAGGAATTGATTTAGAACCTGCAGCCCACATACTTGCTCCGCTTGCATATCCACCAAAACCAATAGCTAATTCGGGTTTAAAACGACTAATAATACCTCTTGATTTTAATACTGCACTTATTACTTTTAAAGGAAACATGAGGTTTTTGAAGCTTAAACTTCTTTGAAAACCACTAATCCATAAACCCTCAATTTTGTAACCGGCTTTAGGTACTTTTTCCATTTCCATTCTATCAGAAGCACCAACAAAAAGAAATTCAACATTTCCGTTTAATTTCTTTTCAATAGCTTGAGCAACTGCAATGGCAGGATAAATATGTCCGCCTGTTCCACCACCGCTGATTAAAACTTTCAATTTTTCATTCATGATTCAAAAAAAATTAAGCTGCCTGAGAAGCAGTTTCAGGTTCATCTTTTTCAACATGTCGACTCACACTCATTATCATACCAAAAGCAAAACTTGTAATGATAATAGAAGTACCCCCTTTACTAACCAGAGGTAGAGTTAATCCGGTTACAGGGAATAAATTAACTGCAACAGCCATATTAATTAAGGCTTGCATGACTAAAGTAAACGACAATCCAACAGCAACCAAAGCACCAAAAGCTTTGGGACTTATAAAAATAATTCGCAGTGCACGAAACATAAAAAGGAGATACAAACCCAACATAATTACACCACCGGCCATGCCATATTCTTCAACAATAATTGCGTAAATAAAATCTGAAAAAGCCTCTGGCAGAAAATTTCTTTCAGTACTTTGCCCGGGACCTTTGCCTGTCCAACTTCCGCTAGCTATTGCAATTTTTGCATGATCATTTTGATAAGTTACATCACGGTCTTTAACAGGATTTGAATAATTTTCGATACGGTGCTTCCATGTAAGCAAACGTCCGAAAGGTTTCAAATATTTATCATCTGTATTGGCAACAATTAAGGCAAGTAAACCCAATGCAATTATAATTGGAGCACCAACCATGAGGATATGTTTAACGCTTGCCCTACCAATAAACATTACAACTATACAAGTAGCAGCTAAAACAAGAGCCGTAGATAAATTATTGGGAGCAATTAATAAACAAGTAACACCAACATGAATTAGAATTGGTAAAAACCCTTTTTTGAAATCTTTAATATCATCCTGCTTTTTAGCAAGCTCACTTGCAATGTACATAATCAATGCTACTTTAGCTACTTCAGATGTTTGGAATGTGATACCAATAAATGGAATCTTTAACCAACGCTGAGCATCATTGATTTCTGCACCTACAAAGAGTGTTAAAACGAGTAAAACATAGGAAACATAAAGAACCAACTTAGCAACTTTCATAAACATTTTATAATGAATGCTATGAATAAAAAGCATGACATAAAAACCAATTGCTAGGTATGCAAATTGTTGAAAGAAATAAACCTCCGCACTGCCCCCATGTTTTGCATAAGCCAATGCGCCGGTAGAAGAATATACAGCCACCAAACCCCATACCGATAACAGCACAATGATAATCCACATAACGGGATCACCTTGCGGCTTGATTTTATCGATATTGAGAAATCTGGATAACATGATTATAACTGTTTAACTGCAGCTTTAAATTGACGACCTCTGTCTTCGTAATTTTTAAACAAATCGAAACTTGCACAAGCAGGAGATAATAATACTGCTTCACCAGGTTTAGACATTTTTGATGCAACATGAACAGCTTCCTGAGCACTGCTGGTATTGATAATCAAATCAACAACACCACCAAAAGCTTCATGTAATCTAGAATTATCTAAACCCATACAGATTAAAATTCTAACCTTTTCACGAACCAATTCCTGAAGCATTGCATATTCATTGCCTTTATCAACACCACCTGCAATCCAGATTGTAGGTTTATCCATGCTTTCTAAAGCAAACCAAGATGAATTTACATTGGTAGCTTTAGAATCATTGATGTACTCAACATTTCTAATGGTTGCTACTTTTTCCAATCTGTGTTCTACATTTTGGAAATCCATGAAACTTTCACGGATGATATCTTTTCTGATGTGAAAAACGCTTCCGGTAATTCCGGCTGCCATTGAATTGTAGGCATTGTGTCTGCCTCTTAAAGCTAAATCTGAAGTATACATGGTAAATTGATTAATTTTTTCGTTGTTAATGTCTACGATTAGTTGTCCATCTTTTATAAAAGCACCGGGCATTTGTTCTACATCGTGTGAAAATGGAAAACATTTAGCTTTCACTTGAATTGTTTTCAGATGATTCATGGTTAATTCATCATCGGCACAATAAATGAAAGTATCGTTTTCAGTTTGGTTCTGAAGGATTCTAAACTTTGAATTCACATAATTCTGCAATTCATAGTTGTATCTATCAAGATGATCCGGAGTGATATTACAAAGCACGGCACATTCGGCTCTGAAATCATACATATCATCGAGTTGAAAACTGCTTATTTCTAATACATAATAATCGTAATTGCCTTCAGCAACCAGTCTTGCAAAGCTTATTCCGATATTACCACCAACTGCTACATTTAAACCTGCTTTTTTCATCATATGATAAATAAGCGAAGTAGTTGTAGTTTTTCCATTTGTACCAGTGATACAAATTTTAGGTGATTTAGTAAAACGAGCAGCAAATTCAATTTCAGAAATAATATGAATTCCTTGTTTTCTGATTGTTTTTATAAGCTCATTTTTCTCAGGAATACCAGGGCTTTTTATGATTTCATCAGCATTTAAAATAAGTTCAAACGTATGCTGTTGCATTTCATAAGAAATACCATGCTGATCTAATTCAACGCGATATTTTTCGGGAATAGCACCTGCATCAGAAACAAACACATCATAACCCTGCTTAAGGGCCAAAATGGCTGCTCCTGTTCCGCTTTCTCCGCTTCCTAATATGACAATGCGCTTAGTCATTTTATCTAACTTTCAAGGTTATAATGGTTGCAATAGCCAACATGATTCCTATAATCCAGAAACGAGTAACAATTTTAGCTTCATGAAAACCACTTTTCTGGTAATGGTGATGGAGTGGTGACATTTTGAAAATCCTACGTCCTTCACCATACTTTTTCTTGGTGTATTTGAAGTAAGAAACCTGAATCATCACTGATAAATTTTCAACTAAAAAGATTCCACATAAAATTGGAATCAATAATTCTTTACGAACCATAATTGAAAAAGAAGCAATGATTCCACCAATAGCCAAACTTCCTGTATCGCCCATAAAAACCTGAGCAGGAAATGAATTATACCAAAGAAATCCAACACAAGCACCAACAAAAGCTCCTGCGAAAATTACCATTTCCTCTAAGTGAGGAATGTACATGATGTTTAAATATTGAGAGAAAACTATGTTACCACTTAGGTAAGCAAACAAGCCTAAAACCACACCTATAATTGCCGAAGTTCCTGCAGCTAATCCATCAATACCATCAGTAATATTTGCACCATTTGAAACCGCAGTAATGATGAAAATAACAACCAACAGATATATGATATAATTAAAGTCTTTATAACTATCACCCACAAATTTTAGTAAATCAGCATAATCAAATTCCGCTGTTTTTAAAAAAGGAATTGTAGTGGTAGTAGCTTTATGATCTCTCACCAACATCATTTGGTTATCAATCAATTTTGGAGTTAAATTATTCTCCTTTATGTATTCTTCAGTAACATCGGAAACCTTAATAAATTCCTTTGTTTTTACATGTTGATTAAAATACAAAGTTGTTGCTACAATAAAACCCAATCCAACCTGACCCAAAATTTTGAATCTACCAGCCAAACCTTCTTTGTTCTTTTTAAATACTTTGATATAATCATCTAAAAAGCCAACGATACCAAGCCAAATAGTAGAAACCAACATCAAAAGAATGTATACATTATTGATTCGTGCAAACAATAAAGTTGGTAATAAAATAGCCGCAAGAATGATTAAACCACCCATTGTAGGTGTACCCTTTTTTTGTTGCTCACCTTCAAGACCCAAGTTTCTGATTTCATCACTTACCTGAAGATTTCTTAGTTTATTGATTAAGGTTTTACCAAAAATCATAGTAATGGTAAGCGACAACAAAATCGCCATAGCAGCACGGAATGAAATATATTGAAATATTCCGGTTCCGGGAATGTTTAATTGGGTGTTTAAATAATCAAATAAATAATACAACATAGTTATAGTTTGATTTAGGCTTGGTTTTCATTAAAAATTTCAAACATTTCCATCAAGATGGCTTTATCATCAAAAGGATGTTTAACTCCACTTATGTCCTGATAAGTTTCATGTCCTTTTCCTGCTATTAAAATAATATCTCCTTTTTTAGCCATACTTACAGCTGTTTTAATGGCTTCTTTTCTATCTGTAATTCGTAATGTTCTTTTATAATGAAGAGGTTTAACTCCCTTTTGCATTTCATCTAAAATAACTTCAGGATTTTCTTTTCTTGGATTGTCTGAAGTAAAGATTGCTTTGGTACTTTTTGAACTAGCAACATCAGCCATTATCGGACGTTTTGTTGTGTCTCTATTACCACCACAACCAACTACAGTGATCAATTCTTCATTTCCTGTTCTAATTTCATTGATTGTTGCAAGCACATTTTCCAAAGCATCGGGAGTATGAGCATAATCTATGATTCCATGAATTCCGTTTGCAGAACGACAATAATCGAAACGACCTTTTACTGATCCTAGTAAACTTAAATGAGTAATGATTTCTTCCTTTTGTTTACCAAGTAAAAATGCAGCTCCATAAACATTTAATAAGTTATAAGCATTAAAATGTCCAACCAATCTAAACCAGACTTCATCACCATCTATATTCAACAACATGCCATTAAAATCATGCTCAATTACACGAGCTTTAAAATCGGCCATGTTTTTAATGCCATAAGAATATCTTGATGCTTTGGTATTTTGTAGCATCACCATACCATTTTTATCATCCTTATTTACCAAAGCAAATGCATCATCATTTACATCATCAAACAACTTCTTTTTTGCTTTTAAGTAATTATCAAAAGTTAGGTGATAATCTAAATGATCGTGTGTGATATTGGTAAAACAAACACCTGCAAAATGCAAAGCCTTAATTCTATCTTGTTGAATTGCATGTGAACTGGCCTCCATAAAACAATACTCACATCCAGCATCAAGCATTTGGGCCAATAACTCATTAACTCTTATAGAATCAGGAGTAGTATGTGTGCTTGGAATTACTGTTTCATCAATCTGATTTTGAACAGTTGATAATAAACCAACATGATGTCCAAATGAACGGAATAAACTAAATAATAAAGTAGCAACTGTAGTTTTACCATTGGTACCAGTAACTGCAACCAGTTTCAATTTTTTAGAAGGTTCATCATAAAAACAATTTGCAGCTAAAGCCATAGCTGCAGAACTATCCTTAACTAGAATGAAAGTAACATCAGAATTTTCAATTGAAATTTCATGGTCAATTACAATTGCTTTACATCCATTATCTATGACAGATTGAATGAAATCGTGCCCATCAACATTTGTGCCTTTGACAGCAAAAAACAATGAGTCTGCTTTTGCAATTCTAGAATCATAACAAAGTAAGTTGATGTTTTGCTCAACATTTCCTGTTACAGAAACAGGCATCATGACAGAAATAAGTTCATTTAAATTTTTCATGCTTTGCCCAATTGAATTTGAATTACTTTAACTAAACCAAGCGGAGTTCCAGGTGTAACAGATTGTCTAACTACTTTTCCAACTCCTTTAACTCTTACGGTTAATCCCTTGCTTTCCAAAAGATAAATCGCATCTCTAAGACCCATACCTTTTACATCAGGTACAAAACCTTTATTGTGAAGAAGAGGTTGAATAGCCACCGATTTATCTTGAATTTCAGCTTTTGCCCAGATACTTTCTTCTTCTGTAATTGAATCATTATGTAGATGATTTGAAATCCCAATTTGATTTAAAACCAATTTCAAATCATCTGTATAAGCTTTGTTTGATTGTGGCAAATCATTAATCGTATAATGAGTTGCATACTTAAGTTCTTTATGTAAATTCAGAGAAGTAGCATAAACCTTATCAGCAATTTCTTTGAAAACTGGCAATGCAATTTTAGCAGCATAATAGTTCTCTTTACGAGGTTCACTAATCAAAACAAAACAAGAATACCTTGGTTGGTCTGCAGGAAAATAACCGCAAAAAGAAGCTCTGTATATTTTCCCAACTCCACCAGAATAACCTTGTTTTCCTTTAGCAATTACAGCAGTTCCAGTTTTACCTGCATACGAATAAAAATCACTCTTTAATGAACTTGCTGTTCCTCTAAGAACAACGCCTTCCATCATCAGACGTAATTGTTTTGCTGTTTGCTCTGAACAAACTTTTTCTACAAGAACTTTAGACGGATATTCTTTAACCATTGAACCGGCATTTGAAACCGATTTAACCAATAGAGGTTGCATTAATTTACCGTTATTTGCAACAGCATTATAAATACTTAAAACCTGCAAAGGCGTAAATAATACTTCATAACCAATACTCATCCATGGCAAAGTAGTACACGACCATTCAGGGTCATTAGGTTTTCTTACATATGGATTAGGTTCACCACTTAATTGTAAGTTTAATTTCTTTGTTAAATTAATCTTTTCAATATGGTCGTAAAACTGTTGTGGATTCCTTTGATAAAAGCGTTTGATTTGTTTTCCGAAAGCAACATTTGACGAATGTTCAAAAGCCTCTTGCATACTAACCACACCAGTACCTAAATGAGAATCGCGCATGGTAGAACTACAGAACAATTTTTCTCCGTTTTCAGCATCTACATGGTCAGTTGGTTTTACATGACCATCTTCCAATAAAGCCATCATAGAAACTAGTTTCATAGTTGAACCTGGCTCCATTCTTTCACCAATGGCATAGTTGAATTTTTCAGTATACTTTCCTTCCGAAACACGGCTTAAATTTGCCATTGCTTTTATTTCACCTGTAGCAACTTCCATCAAAATAGCAGTTCCCCATTCAGCATCATTTTCAACCAAAGTATTCATCAATGAATTTTCTGCTACATCTTGTAGATTGATATCAATAGTTGTGTAAATATCTTTTCCTTGTTGCGCATCAATAGTGCTTTCATCATTAATTGGAATATAAGTACCACCAGCAATTCTTTGCATGATTTGTTTACCGCGTTTTCCTCCAAGGTATTTATCAAAGCTTCCCTCTAATCCAACTTTAATTACATTAGATTCATCGGCATCAAGTGCTTGCCTGAAGCCAATTGTTCTTTCTGCTAAGTATCCAAATGGTTTTTCTCTTTTAGTTCTTTCGGTAACCAATAATCCACCTTTGTATTTACCCATTCTAAAAATAGGAAACTTACTTAGGTTTTGCATTTGGCGGAAGCTGATTTTATTCTTTAATAAATAGTATCTGTTTCCTGTTTTTGTAATTTTTTTGAACAAGTCTTTGTAAGCTCTTGCACTTTTATCCTTGAACTCTGCCGACATACAAATAGCAAGTGAATCCAAATCATTTTCTAGGTTTTCGTTTTTGGTAAAACCAGTTGCTTTACCATCAATTCTCACATCATAAATAGGAACAGAAGTGGCTAATAAATTACCATTACAATCAAAGATATTACCACGAACAGGTTCAAGATTTACCTCTTTTGTACTCAAACTTTCAGCCAAGGCAATCCATTGAGAACCTTCCTTTACCTGAATTTTAAACAGGTAAGCAACAATTACAGCTCCAAACAAGAACATACAGGCAAATACTACGCCAGTGCGTATGAGTATTGCTTTTCTTGTATTGGTATTTGTATTAGTTGCCACTATATGTAATTTTACTTGGAGGTGTTTTTAACTCTTTAATTCCTGTTTTTTCTAATCTTTTTGCAACTGAACTTTGTCTGCTTTCACCCATCAATTCACTCAGTACAGTTATATATTCACTTCTTAAATCTTTTACTTCATTGTTAAGTTTGTTGGTTCTGCGAATGGTTTTTTCGGCGGTATGACTATTATAAATAAACAATACAACCAATAAGAAAACATAAGCTAAAAATGGAGCTTGCTTTGATAGTTGGGCTCTATTTAAACTGAAATCGAAATCAGCAAATTTTTTCATCCTTTCGGTGAATTTTACTGATTCTTTATCAGGTACTTTTTGTTCTTCTTTTTCTTCAACTATTCTATTCATCCTTATCCAATCAAAGCCTTTTCTGCAATCCTTAATTTTGCGCTTCTTGAACGGGGATTTCTTTGTAATTCCTCATCAGAAGCTGTTATAACTTTTCTGTTAGATTGTTCAAAAGGACGAATTAGATTTCCGTAGAAATCTTTTATGGCCTCACCTTCAAAATTTCCAGTAGCCATAAAGTTTTTCACCAATCTATCTTCAAGTGAGTGATAACTCATTACAACCAATTTCCCTCCCGGAGCCAAAACCTTTGCACTTTGCTCAAGAAAACTTCTCAAAACTTCCATTTCACGGTTTACTTCTATTCTTAAAGCCTGAAATACCTGAGCAAAAAATTTGTAGTCACCGAACTTTGGCGTATATCTCTTTAGAGCTTCTTTAATATGAATAACTTTTGTGATTTTTTGCTGACTTCTATAAGCAACAATTGCAGCAGCCAAAGCACGTGAGTTTTTCAATTCACCATATAAATAAAAGAGATTAGCTAAATTTTCTTCTTTATAGTCATTAAGAATATCTGCTGCATTAATTCCGGTTTGTGCATTCATTCTCATATCGAGTTCAGCTTCATCAAACCTAAAAGAGAAACCTCTTCCCGCTTCATCAAACTGATGTGATGAAACACCTAAATCAGCAAGAATTCCATTTACTGGAACTTTATTTTGATACAAAAGATGGTTCTCCATAAACTCGAAATTTTGGTCAATGAAAACCAATCTTTCATCTTTAGGTATATTATTCTTTGCATCCTCATCTTGGTCGAATGCAACTAAAGTTCCTTTTTTACCTAACAGATTTAAAATAGCTTTTGAATGTCCACCTCCACCAAAAGTAACATCAACATAAACGCCATCTTTTTGAATAGCTAAACCATCCAAACACTCATAAAGCATTACAGGAGCATGGTATTTATTTTCCATCATTGTCCTCCTTTTTTCTGTTACTCATTACTTCTTCTGCCAAAGCACTAAAATCTGATGGTTCTTCATCTAACATTTTTTCATACTCAGCTTTATTCCAAATCTCAATTTTGTTACCATAAGCTAGTAAGATCAAATCACCTTCAAGATTTGCATATTCCTGAAGTGATTTTGGTAACAAAACACGAGATGCATTATCCATATCCAACTTAGAAGCACCCCTTAAAAAATAACGTTTAAAGGTTCTTTCCTTCTGGATATAATCACTCAGCTTATTTATTTCCTCAGCAATGCTTTGCCACTCATTACTCGGATACAAAACACAACACTTTTCGAAACCACGGTTGATGAAAAAGGAATCAGCGGCTTCTTTGGGAAGCTGCTTTTTCAAGGCAGACGGTATCATTAACCGTCCCTTGGCATCCATTTTACATTCATATTCTCCGTGAAGCTGCGTCATTATTGAGCTATAGCATTTGCAGTGTAAAAGTAGTTACATTTTTCCACTTTTCACCACTTTTCCCCACTTGTGTATATTAACATGGGTTATCCACAAGGTTGTGAATAGTGCTCAGGGCCAGTAAATACAAGCACTTCAACTTAGAAAAATGTCGCAATTAAAAAAATGTCGCGTTGAAAACTGTTGGAAGCTTTTGTACCTTGCCAAAAAAAAATAATGTCTAAAAAAGTAGAAATTGATATCGAAGCAATCGAAATTGAAGAAGAAAATTACCACTTGTTTATTTCAGCAAAAGCGGGTAGAAAAAAAGTAAGACTTTTACTCGATACGGGAGCATCAAAAACGGTTTTTGATTTGGAGCAAATAGCTGAAATTTCAGGTAAAAAGAACGAAATACATAAAACAGAATCTGTTGGATTAGGTGCATCAAAAGTTGAAACCAGCTTGTTTAACTTAAGTAGTTTGAGTATTGGTGAAATAAAATTAAAGAATCCTGAAATAGCCATTTTAGATATTTCTCATGTAAATATGGCTTATCAGGCAGCAGGAATCCCGCAAATACAAGGAATTCTTGGCAGTGATATTCTAATGAAAACCAAAGCCATTATTGATTACGGGAAATTAAAATTGAAGCTAAAAATTAAAGAATAAAACTCCTTAAGGAATTATACCTATTCTTTGTCTTCTAGCAATTCATCAGCACTTTCGCCCATGTGTTCCATAGAAAACTTGGCATCATCTGCTAATTCTCCTTTGGGATATTTTACTAGAAATTGTTCGTACCTAGCTTTTGCTGCAGTATAATCCTGGATATTATTTTCTAAGGTATATGCCGATAAAAACATAGCTTCTTCAACCATTGGAGATGATGGATAGTCTTTAACCAATCTGTCTAAAAATTCAACAGATTCTTTCGGTTGGTCTAAATAAATTCCCTTTTGAGCTGCTTTAAATAAAAATTCTGCACTTTGTTGATCGTCAGGATATTTTGTAGCAAAATCGACATAAGCCGTTTTCAATTTTTGAATCAATTCATCACTAAATGCACTGTCACCCGCTTCTAAATCCTTAATTGATTTTAAAGCTTTTTCTTTGGGCGATTGACAAGCAAATACTGTTAATACAGCAACAAACACGAATGAGAATTTAAATATATTTTTCATTAGACTTTAATATTGTTTAGTACTTAAAAGGACCAATGTACAAGCTTCTAAAGCCTGAATACCATTAGATTCCAAACGATTTTCGAATATAGGATTTTCAGTTCCTGGATTAAAAACAACTCTTTTAGGCTTTAGTTTGATGATGGCTTCTTCCATTTCAACTTGTAAACTTGGATTTACATACATAGTTACTGTATCAAAATCGTTGGTTTCAGGCCATTCTCTGCTAATTTCTTTTCCTTCAACTGCACCATTTTTATTTCCAAACAAAAATGTTTCATGTCCGTGTGATCTTAACATCATTTCTGCTTTATAAGAATACCTATCGGGTTTTGAACTGGCGCCAATTATGAGCGTTTTTTTCATGATTATGCAAAGTAAATCAAAAAAAGTAGGCCAATTACCATAGGATTTCCACAAAACAAGGGGCAAACATGAAGTTTTGCTTATTTTCGCCAAGTTTTAATTAGATATGAAAATAAGTTACAATTGGTTAAAAGAATTTATTGACCTTTCCATTACGCCGGAAGAAACAGACAAATTGCTTACAGGTTCAGGATTGGAAGTGGAAGATATTTCTTCATTTTATAGTATTCCGGGAGGATTGGATGGTATTGTTATTGGTCTCGTTTTAGAAAGAAAACAACATCCTAATGCAGATAAACTTAGTGTTTGTTTGGTTGATATTGGTTTAACTGAACCAAAACAAATTGTATGTGGAGCACCAAATGTAGCTGCTGGACAAAAAGTTTTGGTTGCAACAGTTGGTTCAACTGTTCATCCTAGCAAAGGAGAACCATTTGAAATCAAAAAAGCCAAAATCAGAGGTGAAGTAAGTGAAGGTATGATTTGTGCTGAAGATGAATTAAGTCTTGGTGAAAGTCATGATGGAATTTTAGTTCTGCCACAGGAATATGAGGTTGGTGCAAATGCAAGTAAGTATTTTCCGGTTTACAGTGATTATTTAATCGAAATTGGCTTAACTGCTAATAGAGGTGATGCAACAAGTCATTTAGGTGTTTCTAGAGACCTACATGCTTTAACAGGTGCAAAAATTATTAAACCCGAGTTTAAGCTAGATTCAAACAGAAAAGCCTGCCAGATTCAAGTAGAAATTCAATACAATGAAGCTTGTAAAAGGTACTCAGGATTGTCGGTTTCAGGCATTAGCGTAAAAGAATCACCTGATTGGTTAAAAAACAGATTATCAGTTTTAGGCTTAAAGCCAATCAATCATGTTGTTGATGTTACCAATTATGTATTACACAGCATTGGACAACCTTTACATGCTTTTGATGCTGATAAAATTTCAGGAAACAAAATCATTGTTAAACAAGCCAATGCTGGAGAAACATTTGTAACACTTGATGGTGTAGAAAGAAAACTGCAAGGACATGAATGCATGATTGCAGATACCAACCATAACTTAGCTTTAGCTGGAGTATTTGGAGGAAAAGATTCTGGAATTGAAAACACGACCACAAATATTTTCATAGAAAGTGCATATTTCAGTGGAAGTTATACCAGGAAAAGTGCTAAATCACATGCATTAAATACAGATGCAAGTTTTAGGTTTGAAAGAGGAACAGACCCAGAAATCACCATTTTTGCTGCGGAATGGGCTGCTAAGCTAATTACTGAAATTGGTGGTGGAGAGATTTCTGAAATAATTGATGTTTATGCTGAAAAAATAAATCCAGCCAGAATAAGCTTCAATATTGCTAAATCAAATCAATTAATCGGACAAGAGATATCTAAAGAGAGAATTCTTGAAATATTAAATCGACTTGAAATAAAAATTCTTTCGGATTCAGGAAATGAACTTGAATTAGAAGTTCCAGCATACAGACCCGATGTAACCAGACAAGCAGATATTACTGAGGAAATTCTTAGGATTTATGGCTTGAATAATATTGAAATGGGTACCAGTATTAAATCGAGTATGAGTTTTAGTGAAGACGAATTTGGTTTAAAACTAAAAAACAAACTTGCTGGATTTTTGAGCTCAAATGGATTTTTAGAAATCGCAACTAACTCTCTTACCAAAAGTTCATATTATTCTGAGGATGAATTAAAAGCGGCTGTTTATTTGAAAAATCCATTAAGCAGTGATTTAGACATTATGAGATTAAACATGATGAACAGCACTTTAGAAGCGATTCAATACAATAATAACAGGAAACAAAGTGATTTGAGGTTTTTCGAATTTGGTAAAACTTATTCAAAACAGGGTGATGAAAATCAATTGAGTTCTTATGGTGAAAAGAAGCATTTGATATTAGCATCGCATGGCAGAAAGCAACCAGAATCGTGGAATACGCAAACTGATGAATTTGGATATTATCAATTAAAACAAGTGATAGAACAATTACTTGAGTTAAGTGGATTTGAAAAATGGGAATGGAAATATCCTGAAGAAGCTAGTTTAGAAAACGCGGCTGAAATCAACATAAAAAACAAAACTGTTGCTGTTTTAGGTAATATTCCATCGAATAAAACAAAAAAGTTTGATGTAGAAAAAAATGTTTGGTTTGCTGAAATTGATTGGACTACCTGGTTAATTTTAGCAAAAGAGAATAAATTTAAGCTAAAACCGGTTTCCATATATCCTGCTGTAAGAAGAGATTTGGCTTTATTATTAGATGAACAAGTTGCCTACAGAGATTTAGAGAAAATTGCTAAAAAATCGGCGGGGAACTTATTGAAAAATGTAAATATTTTCGATTTCTACCAAGGCGATAAAATAGAAAAAGGGAAAAAATCGTATGCATTAAGTTTTATTTTACAAGACGACAATAAAACCTTAACCGATCAGGAAATTGAAGATTGTATGAAGAAATTAATTCAACAATTTGAAAAAGAAGCAGGAGCAAAACTGAGGGCTTAAGATGTTAACGAGGCAAAACGACAAGTATTTACAAGAAATAAAACTGAAGGTGATTTACCTCATGGAAGAGCTGCAAATGCTAAGAAATGAGGTGAATCAACTAAAAAATGAAAAGGAAAAATTAAAAAAAGAAATAGTAGAAAAGCAACAAAGCATAGAAATCTTAGAAGAAAAGAATAAAATTGCTAAACTTGCTGAGGGAATTCATCTCTCGAAACTGGATATGAAATCTGTTAAAACTGAAATTTACAGACAGCTCCGTGAGATTGATGAATGCATCAGGTTGTTAAACCAGTGAAGTCAACAGGGTTGAACGAACTTTCAATTAACATAAATATAGCCGGACGTGTTTATCCGTTAACTGTTTCATCAGAAGATGAAGCACGGGTAAGGGCTGCCGGTAAACTCATACAAGAAAAACTGCAGGCTTATGCCGGACAGTTTGCCCTAAGGGATAACCAGGACGCATTAGCCATGTTTGCCCTGGAGATAGCCTCAGAATACCAGAAGCTCCTGGAAAGACAAGGGAATGAGCAGGTTGAATTAGAAAGTAAGTTAAAGGAGATTAATGAACTCCTTCCTCCCCTATCTTGATTTTGCGTGTTAGCAATCTGCCCGGCACTCAAAACAATATATATATATGGAAATTTATTTAGTTATTATTTTTATCATGATTTCTCTGGGCGTTGGCGCAGGAATCATGTGGGTTGTTAACAACAACATCCTGAAATCAAGGTCTCAGGAAATAATTAGAGAAGCTGAAACAAAAGCAGAAATTCTAAAAAAAGACAAACTTCTTGAAGCAAAAGAAAGATTCCTTCAATTAAAATCGGAGCACGACAAAGACATCACCAACCGTAACCAACAGATTTTAAAAGAAGAGAACAAAATTAAACAACAAGAACAAAGCATCAAGCAAAAATTAGAAAATGCGCAAAGAAAAGATGCTGAATTAGATAGCATCAAACAATCACTTCAAAAACAATTAGACGCTGCTGCTGCTAAAAAAGAAGAAGCTGAAAAAGCATTACATAGTCAGGTTAAACAACTTGAAAAAATTGCTGGCTTAACAGCTGATGAAGCTAAAAAACAATTGGTTGAAGCTTTACAGGAAGAAGCTAGAACAGAAGCTTTGGCTCGTGTTAAAGAAATAACCGATGAAGCAAAAATGATGGCTACCAAAGAAGCAAAGAAAATTGTTTTAAGTACCATTCAAAGAACTGCAGCAGAACAAGCTATAGAAAATTCGGTTTCAGTATTTAATATAGAATCTGATGAATTAAAAGGAAGAATTATTGGTAGAGAAGGAAGAAATATCAGAGCATTGGAAGCCGCAACTGGTGTAGAATTTATTGTTGATGATACCCCTGAAGCAATTATTCTTTCATGTTTCGACCCAATTAGAAGAGAAATTGCTCGTTTAGCCATGCACAGATTGGTTACAGATGGAAGAATTCACCCTGCTCGTATTGAGGAGGTTGTTGCCAAAACCAAAAAACAAATCGAGGAAGAATTGGTAGAAATTGGTGAAAGAACCTGTATCGACCTTGGAATTCATGGTTTACATCCTGAATTAATAAGAATGGTTGGAAGAATGAGATATCGTTCAAGTTATGGCCAAAATCTTCTTCAACACTCAAGAGAAGTTGCTAATTTATGTGCAACTATGGCTGCAGAATTAGGCTTAAATGTTAAAATGGCTAAAAGAGCTGGTTTACTTCATGATATTGGAAAAGTTCCTGATGAAGATCCAGAAACACCACATGCTTTATTAGGTATGAAATTGGCTGAAAAGTACAAAGAACATCCTGAAGTAGTGAATGCAATTGGAGCCCATCACGATGAGATTGAAATGACAAGTATGTTGTCGCCAATCATTCAGGCTTGTGATGCTATCTCTGGTTCAAGACCAGGAGCAAGAAGAGAAGATTCTGAAAACTATATGAAACGTTTGAAGAATTTGGAAACAATTGCTATGAGTTATTCAGGAGTTGAAAAAGCATTTGCCATTCAAGCAGGTAGAGAATTACGTGTAGTTGTTGAAAGCGATAAAGTAACTGATGATGCAGCTGATTTATTATCGATAGATTTATCTCAAAGAATTCAAAAGGAGATGACCTATCCTGGACAAATAAAAATAACTGTCATTAGAGAAAAAAGAGCAGTGAATTATGCTAAGTAGTATTAATAAATAGTTAACAAAAAAGCCTCGTTAAGCGAGGCTTTTTTGTTTTATACTGACTATCAACAACTTAAAATAAGGGATTTTATTAAAAACTATTTGAAGAAATATTGAAACAGATTCAGACTTATTGACTATAAATTGCAAATAGAAACTAGTTAAAAATCGATGACCTAGTTTTAAGAATCTGGTCAAATCAATAAACACAATACTTACATAAGCATAACATCAATTTACATAAAAAAAATTAAAACAATTTTCAATTTTATGTCAAATTCATGAAAGAATTAATCAAAAAAATCAAGCAAACAAATTGAATAATACCCAAAATATCGAAGTTCCTGATTACTTAAAGAATTCAAGTACTTATTTAGTTGTAGCTACAGACTTAACAGGTAATATAATTTATTACAATCAAGCCTATTCTAATCTCTATAAGAACCTTATTACAAAAGATTTCAAAGCAACTTTAATGTCTGCTATACATCCTGCTGATACTGATATTATTATTAAAGCAGTTGAAAAATGCTTACAGAATAAATTTGAATCAACAAGTCTGCAAGTAAGAAAACCTCTTGCAAATTCAAATAGATATAGCTGGACTCACTGGGAATTTTCTGCCATATTAAACAAAGAAAATGAACCGGAAGGAATCATGTGTTTGGGCATAGATTTAACAGAAAATTTTGAAGTTTTTGGAAACTTTAAAGAATTTAGTGAGCGAGTTGAAACTATTATTCAAAATTTAACAGATGGTTTTTTTGTTTTAGATAGTGACTGGAAGTTTAAATCATCAAATGCAATCAGTGAAAAATATTTTGGCAAATCTAAATTTGAATTAGTAGAAGGCAGTTTATGGGATATTGACTCAGAAATTGAAAACTCAAATTTAGGTCGCGAGCTAAAAAGATCGATGGAAACAAAAACTAGTTTCCAGTTTACAGATTACTTTTCAAAGGTAAATCAATGGCTAAGGGTAACTATTTACTATTCAGAAAAAGGAATTGCAGTATTTCTTAGAGATATTACGACAGAACACACCATTGAAGAGAAACTGATTGTTTCTGAAATGAGATTAAATGCATTGGTAAATAGCAGTACAAGTATCAATGTACTGATTTCACCAGATAAAAAAATCATGCATTTTAATAATATTGCTGATAAAACTGCTTTAACATTCTTTGGGAAAAAACTTAAAGAAGGAGAATCCTTTGAGCAATATGTTCCTGAAATCATGAAGGACAAATTTGAGTTTTCAATTAACGAATCTCTAATTGGAAATGAAGTTACCAAAGAAGAGTTTCTTGAAATTAATAATACTCCTGGAATTTGGCATAAAGTAAGTTACAAACCTGTTTATAACGGAAAAGAAATCATTGGCATTAGCTTTAATGCAGAAAACATTCATCAGTCAAAAATAATTGAGCTAGAAAACAATTATCTCAATAAAATTCTTACCGCTCTTTACAATAGTTCCAGTTATAGCAAACTCATGATTTCTAAAGATTATAAAGTAATCTTTTTTAATAGAGTTGCGTCAGCTTTTGTTAAACGAGAGTTTGGTGTAAAAATGGAAAGAAACGGCAATGTTTTCAATTATATAAACAATGAAATACTTCCTGATTTCAAACTTTTTATAGACCAGGCTTTAAATGGAAGAATTTGTCAGACTGAATATGTTGCTAATTTCCCAAAATCTGGTAAAGCTTGGGTAAGATTAGAAATCTACCCAGTGTATGATGAAAACAAAGAAGTAATTGGTGTATCATATAATGCAATTGATATCTCAAGCAGAAAACTCGATAGACTAACCATTGAAGACCAATCAAAAAGACTCAAAGAAATTGCGTTTACCCAATCGCATATTATTAGAAAACCAGTAGCAAACATGATTGGATTAATCAATCTGATTGAAACTGAAAATCTTAATGAAGAAAATAAGTTCATCCTATCAAAACTTCAGGAATCTTTAAGTGAACTTGATAATGTAATTTACGATTTGGTTGGTAAATCAGTAAGCAATAATCAAGAAAAACTTCTTTAGGTTTTACTTTATATTTAAGTAAACAAAGTACAAGATTGACAACATCAAAGCCAGCCAAACCAATCGGATTAAAGTTTTGATGAGCATTGCTAAATATGTTATAACAGCAATTCCCAAACAAACCAAAGTTATACTCAACATTTGTTGCTCATAATTAGCTAAATACTGAATATCCGGAATTTCTGCATTCTGCAACCATTTTTTTCCTAATGGATAAGTTGGTTTAGCATCTAAAAACTTAATTCTAATCCATTCATAACCCGCTTTAAAGGCTATGAATGGAGCTAGAATCATGAGGATTACTCCTATTAGTTTTAAAACTATTTTTTGAATCATATTAAACTAAAGCTGCTTCTACTTTTTCAAGAATCTCATCGGCAGTTTTGTGATTTAAAGCCAATAAATCTTTTGCATCTTTCACCATTTTATCAGCCCAGGCTCTGTCTTTCAAACCTTTTGCATTAACCAAAACATTAAAGTATGCACCTCTAACAGCAGTTTTAACACACAATACACCAACACCTGCATCAGTAATAGAATTTTGATTTCCTTTTTCAACCATAGCACCTAATAAGGCCAACGTTTCGAATGAAGTTTTCATTACTTTAAACGGAACTTCACAAGCAAATTTTGTTGCATTTTCAATTGCTTCTGTTCTTGCTTTCTTTTCTTCATCTGTATTTTTTGATAATGAAAATGCTTTCATAATTTCATTAAAAGCAGCTGTATCTTCATCAACAGATCTTAATAAATTATCTTTAAGTTCTTGTCCTTTTGTTGCCCATTCAGAAAAATAACTTAATTGCTCTTCCCAACCTCTTTTACCCGCAGATAAATTAGCAACCATAGTTCCTAATGAAGCACCTAAACTTCCACAATAAGCGCTAATTGAACCACCACCAGGTGCAGGACTTTCACTCGCTGTTTCATCAGCAAATTCAGTTAAATTCATTTGAATTAACCTTGATTCTGATGCATTTTTTAATTTGTATTCAATGATTTTCTTTTCAGGATCGAATGGAGCTAATTCATCTAAACCTAAAGATTTAATAGCAATTTGAATTAACTCTTTTTCGCTTACACCGGTTGAACGTTTTTGTTTGGCCAAGTAATGTTTTCCTGCATCAAGCATAGCTTTTAAAGGAATCAAACCAACCAATTCGCTACCTGTAACACGCATTCCTCTTTTATCTGCACTTTTACATACTTCATCAAAAGCCTGATGAACCGATGTAATATTGTAATTAGTTAGGTTCATGCTAATTTGAGCAATTCCATATTCCTCAATATACCAACCTATAGCTTTACAAGCCTTTAGTGTTCCAGGAATTCTTACATCATTTCCATCAGCATCTTTTACAACTTTACCTGTAACGGGATTGCCTTCACGTTTTACTCTACCAGCTTCTCGCACATCAAATGCAACTGAATTGGCAAAACGAACTGATTTTGTATTTAGATTAACATTATATGCAATTAAAAAATCTCTGGCTCCAATAACTGTAGCTCCAGATTTTGCTGGAAATACTGCAGGACCAAAATCCGGTTTCCATTCTGGAAGTTTAATTTTATCAAAAAATCCTTCATACTCACCACCACGAATGATTGATAAATTATTTCTATCTTTATTTGGCTGAGCATATTCGTATAAATAAGCTGGAATACTTAATTCCTCTCCTACTCTTT
>JAIYDG010000127.1 GCA_027487625.1 Bacteroidota bacterium | reverse complement strand
TCTTACCACATATCTAAATCTTCGTAAACATAAGGTCCTGTAATACATATGCCTACGAAAAGGGTTTGAGGTAAATGGTCGTAACCTAAATTTAATAAAAACCTACCGCTAATTGGAACAAAAACACCTGCATTTAAATTCAAATCAAATTTTGTTTCGTTTTCATTGACAATCCATTCAGTAATATTTGGGTCGCCTAAAGGATGAATAGCATCAAATTGTCTGATTCTAGTTACACCAGCACCAAAGTAAACCGGGATTTTTTTAGTGATTGGCAGCACAAAATTAAAGCAGGCATTGTAAACATAATTTCTTGAAATTTCTCCTGTAAACCATTTGTTTTTAGTGGCGTTTTCGTACAAAACGGTACTGAAATTTTTCTCTCTCGTTTCAATTATGCTTTTTGCACCAACTCTCCAGCTTACACCAAAACCATATTTTCTGAAACTAATATGATTACCGCCAATCATTAACTCATTATGAGGCAAAATACCCATTCCAAGAGAATTATATAAAATAGGTTTGCCTTTATTTTCTTTTAGGATTTGCTGAAAGTTAAATTCCTTTTTTAAAGAGTATTGAGCAAAAAGTTGCTGGGTGCAAATCATTATAAAAACAAAAAAAAGTTTTTTCATACAATCAAAAATAATAGAATCATTGGGATTCTGAACTTAGAAATGCGTCTAATTTCTTTGTTTTTGGTAAATTGCGCCTCATGCGAATAGATATTTTAACCCTCTTTCCCGAAATTTTTCAAGGTCCATTTAGTGAATCTATACTAAAAAGGGCCATCGAACAGCAGAAAGTTGAAATTAATTTGCACAATATCAGAGATTTTTCAAGCAACAAACATAAAAAGGTAGATGATTATCCTTTTGGAGGTGGCGCAGGAATGGTGATGGCAGTTGAACCAATCGACAATTGTTTGGAAAGCATTAAATCTGAAAGAGTTTATGATGAAATTATTTATTTGAGTCCTGATGGTGAAGTTTTCGACCAGAAAATTGCCAATCAGTTATCAGGAAAAAAAAATATCGCTTTTTTATGTGGGCATTATAAAGGAGTGGATGAAAGAGTTAGAGAGAATTTGGTTACCAGAGAGTTATCTTTAGGAAATTTTGTTTTAACCGGAGGAGAATTAGCAACTGCCGTAATGGTTGATGCAATAGTTCGATTAATTCCAGGGGTTTTGGGTGATGAAAGTTCTGCATTAAGTGATTCTTTTCAAGATGATTTAATATCCCCACCTGTTTACACAAGGCCGGCAGATTATAAAGGTTGGAAGGTTCCGGAGGTGCTTTTATCGGGTCATCAAGCAAAAATTGACGAATGGAGACACGAAAAAAGCTTGGAAAGAACAAAAGAAAGAAGGCCAGAACTGTTGAAATAGCAGTAAAATTTATACAAAAAATCAAATAATGTGGGTAAACCTAAATTTTTTTTGAAACAGCTTTTTGATTTTAATTGAAAAACCCTATTTTCGCAGTCCCAATTTTTGGAAGAAAGATAAGAGAATCATGGACGCAATAAAATTTGTTGAGCAAGAATTTACCCAAGGAAAAAGTTTCCCGGCTTTCAAAGCTGGTGATACAGTTAATGTACATTACAAAATCCGTGAGGGTAACAAAGAACGTATTCAGCAGTACCAAGGTGTAGTGCTACAACGTCGTAACTCAGGTTTAAACGAAACACTTACTGTTCGTAAAATTTCGAATGGTGTAGGTGTTGAACGTATTTTTCCTTTATACAGTTTAAACATTGATAAAATTGAATTAGTCGGTCGTGGAAAAGTGCGTAGAGCTCGTTTGTTCTACTTGCGTGCTGCCAAAGGCAAAAGGGCTAAAGTTAAAGAGAGAAGAGGGTAAAATTTTATAACTTAAGCAAAATGCCCCGGTTCATGCAATATGGATCGGGGTTTTTGTTTTTTCAACACAAGCAGTTCTATTTGCTTGAAACCATTATTTTCGCCAAGTTTTATGAGTAATCAAATCACCAATACAACCGAAACAGGTAAATTCAATCCTATATCATTTGAAGATAAATGGTATAGTTATTGGCTACAAAATAAATTATTTCATTCTGAACCGGATGAACGTGAGCCTTTTACAATTGTAATTCCTCCACCAAATGTTACTGGGGTTTTACACATGGGTCACATGTTAAACAATACCATCCAAGATGTTTTAATACGCCGTGCTCGTATGCAGGGTAAAAATGCTTGTTGGGTTCCAGGCACCGACCATGCTTCAATTGCTACCGAAGCAAAAGTGGTTCAGATGTTAAGAGAAAAAGGAATTAAAAAGTCTGATTTATCTAGAGATGAATTCCTTTCTTATGCCTGGGAATGGAAAGAAAAATATGGTGGAATCATCCTTGAACAATTAAAGAAGTTAGGTGCTAGCTGCGATTGGGACAGAACACGTTTCACCATGGAAGAAAGTTTGAGTGATGCGGTTATTGATGTTTTTATCGATTTGCACAAAAAAGGACTCATTTACAGAGAATTAAGAATGGTAAATTGGGATCCTCAAGGAAAAACTGCATTAAGTGATGAAGAAGTAATTTTTAAAGAAGTTAATTCTAAGCTTTATTATATTAAGTATCCTATTGTTAATGAAAACACTGGCAAGGGAGAAACTTCAGATGGACAACAAATTTGGTCGCAACCTTATGTAATTATTGCTACTACTCGTCCTGAAACAATTTTAGCAGATACTGCTGTTTGTGTAAATCCTTTGGATGAAAGATACAAACACTTAATTGGTATGAAGGTTAAAGTTCCTTTTATCAACCGTGAAATCAGCATTATTGCCGATGAATATGTTGCTATGGATTTTGGTACTGGTTGTTTAAAAGTTACTCCAGCTCACGATAAAAACGATTATGAGTTAGGTAAAAAATACAATTTAGAAGTTATTGATACCCTTACCGAAGAAGGATTTTTAAATGAAAAAGCGCAAGATGAAAGGTATATTGGTAAAGATAGATTTGTTGTTAGAAAACAAATTGCGATAGATTTAGAAGAAGCCGGTTTCATTGATAAAATTGAAGAGTACAAAAATCAAGTTGGAACAAGTGAAAGAACAGGTGCTGTTATTGAACCACGATTGACTTTACAATGGTGGGTTGATATGAAAAAGTTCTTGGAGAAAAATCCTCAAGTTTTAGATGCTGTAATGAGCGATGAAATTAAGTTTCATCCTTCAAACATGAAAAATACTTATCGCCATTGGATTGAAAACATAAAAGATTGGTGTATTTCAAGACAATTGTGGTGGGGACAAAGAATTCCAGCTTGGTACAATGAAAAAGGCGAATTAGTTGCTGTTGCGAAAACCAAAGAAGAAGCATTGGCTCAAATTGGTTCATCTTTTAATGGCGATATCAAACAAGATGAAGACGTTTTAGATACTTGGTTTAGTTCATGGTTATGGCCAATTTCTGTTTTTGATGGATTTAAAGATCCAAATAACAAAGACATTAATTACTATTTCCCTACAAATGATTTAGTTACAGCGCCGGAAATTATGTTTTTCTGGGTTGCCAGAATGATTATGTCGGGATATGAGTGGAAAGGAAATTTGCCATTTAAGAATGTTTATTATACTGGAATTGTTCGCGATAAACAACGCCGTAAAATGAGCAAAAGCTTAGGTAATTCACCTGATCCACTTGATTTAATTGCACAATTTGGTGCTGACGGAGTTCGTATGGGAATGTTACTTTGCTCTCCAGCTGGTAACGATATTTTATTTGATGAAAGTCAGGTTGAACAAGGCCGCAATTTTGGAAACAAATTATGGAATGCGTATCGTTTAGTAAAAGGTTGGGAAATTAAACCGGATGCTGATATTGAAGCAGAAATCATCACTTCAAATCAAAAAAGTGGAGCTTGGTTTGCAGCAAGATTTGATGAAGTTGTAAGTGAAATTGATGGAAAATTTGCAGATTATAAATTAAGTGAAGCTTTAATGGCGATGTACAAATTAATCTGGGATGATTTCTGTTCATGGTATTTAGAAATGATTAAACCTGCTTATCAACAGCCAATTAATCAAAGTACTTATGATGAATGTATCAATCATTTTAACCAATTATTGAGTTTATTACATCCATTTATGCCATTTATTACTGAAGAAATTTGGCATGGATTAGAAACCAAAAAAGAAGGTGAAAGTATTTGTTTAGCACCATATCCAGTTGCTAAAGGATTAAAAAACATTGATTTTTCAAAAACTTTTGATGCCATTACAGCAATCAGAAATTTGAGAAATGCCAAAGGTTTGAGTCCAAAAGAAGCATTCAAGATTATCATCAAAGCAAATGATGAAACTGCTTACCAATCGAATGAGTTTTTAATCAAGAAATTGGCTAATGTATCAGAAGTCATTTTTGATAAAACAGCTGAATCGGGTCAAAATTGGATTTCATTACCGGTTTCAACCGATCAAGTTTTAGTTTATTTGGAATTGAATATTGATGTAGATGCTGAAAAAGATAAAATTCAAAAGGAAATTGAATATTTACAAGGATTTATGAAATCGGTTGATGCAAAATTGAGTAATGAAAAGTTTGTAAACAATGCAAAACCTGATTTAGTAGAAAAAGAGCGTCAGAAAAAAGCCGATGCCGAAGCTAAAATTTCTGTGCTTTTAGAATCATTGAATAGCCTTGGGCTTTAAACCATGTATTCAATTGCCCCGGTCTTCAGACCATGCATTCAATTGCCCCGGACTTTAGACCATGCATTCAATTGCCCCGGACTTTAGTCCGGGGAACCAATAAAATAAAAATCCCTCATTCTAATTTTAGAATGGGGGATTTTTTTTGTTTGATTCTTAAAATCCTGAAGGGATGACATGATTATAGAAAATAAAGTACGAAGAAACACAACCCCCAAACTCAACAACGCGGACCAAAGGTCCGCGTTGTTGAGTTTGGGGGAATTCATTTTGATCATTTTTCTATAAACATGAGACCACCTATCGGGGTCTTAATTTTTTTAAATAGAGCAATTGAATTCCTAACTACATTTTGAAAATAATTCTCAAAACATTATTGCATTTATAAAAAACTACCACAGGTAAACATTCGGATATTCGTTTTCGAAATTAATCAACCAGATATTTTCATAAACAAACCAGTCTTCTTAAGAAGGCAACCAATTATAGTAAAATCCTTGCCATCGTCTGGTTTTTCAAGTCTTTCGGCTTAAAAATATACCTGACAAAAAGTACTTGTTGGTTTAAGTGGAGGTTTATTTATTCAATTCAAATTTTTTGAACCTTTTTTAACAATTAAATGACTCATTAAATATGATGACAAAGAAAATCATGATTAATACCTTGTAAATTAGTTGTTTAGATTTTGTTGATTTGTTAAAATCATTGTTTCTAATGACAAGCCCGGGTAAGGTGTTAATTAAAATTATACCAACAAATTTTAATAAACCGCGTATGAAAACTATTATTCAAAAAAAAAAAAAAAAAATGAGCCTTCTATTATTGATGG
>JAIYDG010000414.1 GCA_027487625.1 Bacteroidota bacterium | reverse complement strand
GGATTTTTAAATATTATATTAAGTTTATTCTAAAACACAATACATGCCATATATAACCATACTAGCACCAATGCTTGTTGGTATGTATAAAAAGTAATTGTATAATGGATTAGTAGATGACATAATCATTGACATAACACAGCCTCCAAGCAATATAATAGCGCCAATTCCTATCATTTTAAAGCCTTTTGCTGTCCGTTGTTTTCTACTTTCAGAAATACTTTCATTTAGGTCAAGTTCATTTGCCATTGTTTGGTTTTCTGTGTTTTGCATTTGGTTTAATTTTGGTTTCGACTCCAATTTAAAACCTTTTATTTGTAATCCAAATAATTTTAAGGCTAATTGCTTGAAAATCTATCTAATGACTGTTTGTTTGACTACTTTTAATTAGATTTTATCATACATTCGTCCAAATTAAAATCGATGAAATTTTACAACATTATTTTAAGTCTATCTATTTTTCTCATGATTATTTCTTGCAAAAAATCTTCACCAGAAACTATTATTGAAGACTTTTATAAAAAACAAATCTTAATTTATGACTTCAGAAAAGCCGATAGCACTTATTTAAGTCCTGAAATTAGTCAGTTGATACAAGAAGTTGTTTTGAAGGAGAAACAATCTGCAGATAAGTTAAAATCAATTAATTCGACAGATAAACCTGATATGATTGAAGGAGATTTATTTACTTCAAGTTATGAAGGCGCTAAATCATTTAAAATTATCTCTAGTGAACAAAGCGATTCTATTGCTTTTGTAAAAGTTGAATTTACTTATTTAAATAAAAAATGGATAGATGAAGTGAGTTTAGTGCTGAATGATAATCGTTGGCTTTTATCTGATATTAAATATGGCCAATCATATTTGCAAGGTACTTTGAAAAATAGTTTATTGGCTTTTAATCAATTAATACCTCCAATAGTTGGTGGTGATAAAGACGAACATGGTTGCATTGGTTCTGCTGGATATACTTGGAGTCAACTTAAACAAACTTGCATCAGGTCTTTTGAGTTGCCAATTCAATTGTTGAATCCTGAGGGCACAATAACAGCAGGACTTCATTTCTCTGATGATTTATCTAATGCTGAATTGTTTTTACCAGATGGATTAATACCCTTATTAAAAATTGAAACTAATAAATACAAATTTTTAGTAGATAGAAAAACTGTTGGAATTTTAAATAACAACAGTGGTAAATGGGAGTTTTTTATTGTTGGTTCTGATGTTGTATACAAACAAAAATAATATCAATGGATTTTACTATTCCAATTCTTGAAAATGATTTAGTAAGTTTAATTCCATTAGTGGATTCAGACTTTGATTCATTATATACTATTGCATCCGACCCTTTATTATGGGAACAACATCCACAAAAAAATAGATGTGAAGAACCAGTTTTTAGATTGTTTTTTAATGAAGCAATTGCCAATCAAAAGGCTTATAAATTTTTAGATAAAAGTTCAAGAAGCATTATTGGTTCTAGTAGATATTATGATTGCGACTATGAAAATAGAAGTGTTGCAATTGGTTATACTTTTATTTCAAGAGCACATTGGGGGACATCATATAATGCTTCAATAAAAGCACTGATGATTCAACATGCATTTACTTATTTCGACAAAATAATCTTTCATGTCGACTACCAAAATTATCGTTCTCAAAAAGCAGTTGAGAAACTTGGAGCAATTAAAATAGGAGAGAAGAAGCGGGAATTTCCAAATGAAAATCCTAGTATAAATTTTGAATATTGTTTGTATAAAAAAGCTATTTGATTTTCATAGATAAACTAATTCTTTTTCTAGCTAAATCAACTTCAATTATTTTAACCTGAACATGTTGCTGTAGTTTTACAATTTCGGCAGGATCATTAATAAATCTATCTGCCATTTGCGATATATGAACCATTCCATCTTGTTTAACTCCAATATCAACAAAACAGCCAAATTTGGTGATATTGGTTACAATTCCTGGTACAAGCATTCCTAACTCTAAATCTTCCGGTTTTTTAATGTTTGCAAACTGAAATTCTTCCAACTTTTCTCTTGGGTCTCTGCCTGGTTTAGCCAACTCTTCTATAATATCTTTTATACTTGGTAAGCCAAATTCTGTGCTTATGTATTTATTAATTTGAATTGATTTTCTAAGCGTTTCATTTTTTATCAAGTCTTCGATTTTACAATTTAAATCTTTCGCCATTGATTCTACAATGCCATAAGCTTCAGGATGAACTGCTGTATTATCCAGTATATGTTTTGATTCAGGTATTCTTAAAAATCCTGCACATTGTTCAAAGGCTTTATCTCCTAATCTGGCAACTTTTTTAAGTTCATTTCTACTTTTAAATCCACCTTTTTCGTTTCTATAATCAATTATATTTTGAGCAAGTTGAGGTCCTATTCCTGATACATAAGTAAGTAAACTTTTACTGGCAGTATTTACATGAACACCAACTTTATTTACACAATTAAGCACTGTTTGGTTTAAACTTTCTTTTAGTTGATTTTGATTCACATCATGTTGGTATTGTCCTACACCAATTGACTTTGGGTCGATTTTAACAAGTTCAGCTAAAGGATCAGCTAATCTTCTACCAATTGAAATTGCGCCTCTAACAGTTAAATCTAAATCAGGAAATTCTTCTCTTGCTATTTCTGAAGCTGAATAAATAGATGCTCCACTTTCATTCACCAAAAAAACTTGAAGTGTGTTTTCAAATCTAATTCCTCTAACCAAAGATTCTGTTTCTCTACCAGCAGTTCCATTGCCAATTCCAATAGCTTGAATTTGATATCTTTTCACTAATTCCTGAACAGTTATTGCAGCACCTTGTTTATCATTTCTTGGTTCAAAAGGATAAATAACTGTATGATGTAATAAAGTGCCTTCTTCATTTAAACAAACCACTTTACAACCAGTTCTGATTCCTGGATCAATTGCCAGAATTCTTTTACGACCCAATGGAGACGATAATAATAATTGTTTTAAGTTTTCTGCAAATACATCAATTGCTTCTTTATCTGCTTTTAGTTTAGCATTGGCTCTTGTTTCGTTTTCAATAGAAGGAGCTAATAGTCTTTTATATGAATCTTCTAATGCCAAACGAATTTGCTCACTCGCTTCTGTATTTCTTTTAATGAAAAATCGGTCTAATTTATCTAAACAAATTTCTTCGTTTGGTTCGATACTTAATTTTAGAAAACCTTCTTCTTCTCCTCTAAACATAGCTAAAACTCTATGAGATGGAGCTTGATTTAACTTTTCATTTGAATCGAAATAATCTCTAAAAGAAGAAGCTTCTGCTTCTTTTTTCTTAACTAATTTTGAATAAACAATCGCATAGTTTTTGAACTGATTTCTAATGATTTCTCTTGCTTCAATATTTTCATTAATTATCTCAGCTATGATATCTTTAGCGCCTTGTAAAGCTTCTTCAATTGAACCAACCTTATCATTTATGAATTTCGATGCAAATGCATCAATACTACCATTTTGCTCTTTTAATAACCATTCTGCCAAAGGTTCCAATCCTTTTTCTCTAGCAATTACAGCTTTGGTTTTTCTTTTAACTTTATATGGAAGATATAAATCTTCTAAAACCTGTTCATCCATGCAGGATGAGATTTTCATTTTTAGTTCATTACTTAATTTACCTTGTTCTTCAATGGTTTGAAGTATGTATTTTTTTCTACTTTCAAGTTCATCATATTTTTTAAAAGCTTTTTGAAGTTTTTCTAAATCTACTTCATCTAAACCGCCTGTTTTTTCTTTTCTATATCGAGCAATAAAAGGAATAGTAGCGCCCTCATCAAAAAGTTTTTGAGCTGCTAAAATTTGGTTTTCCGGAATAGAAATTTGTGACTGTATAAATTGAATAAACATCAACAATAATACTACCTAATTAACTAAAGAAAACAGCAATTTTATGGAATTTTATAAGCCAATCTATTTGAGCATGATTAATTATAAACCGATTTTAAATTTGGTTTTTTGAACATTTTTACTCTTCAATTGCTTAGATAAGAAACAATCAATTTATGTTGATTGAATACGAAATAGCTTAAATTTGATTATATAATTTACAACCTTGTTTTTCCAATTAATTCATAAAATCGATTCTAGTACAAAAACTCTTGATAAGGTAGAGGCAATGTTTCAATATTTTTCAATTGTTGATGAAGCTGACATATTACCTGTTGTAGGATTGTTTTTTGGAAAACGCCCTAAAAAGCTTGCTAAAACAAATGAGTTGAAGTTATGGGCAATTCAAAAAGCTGAAATAAGTGAATGGTTATTTGAAGAATGTTATGCAGTGGCAGGCGATTTGTCTGAAACCATTAGTAAATTATTACCTGAACCAAATCAAGTTAAAACTTATGGTATCAGAGAATTAATCATAAAAATTAATGAGGTTTCAAAATTGGATGAGGATTTACGGAAACAGTTTTTATATGAAATTTGGGATTCTTTAAGTGCTGATGATAGGTTTGTTTTTAATAAGTTAAGCTCAGGTGGATTCAGGATTGGTGTTTCTGAAAATTTGGTAATTAAGGCTTTATCAAAAAGATATCAGATTGATGAAAGTATCATCACTCATCGTTTAATGGGTAATTGGGATCCGATTAAAAATAATATCCAAGAGCTTTTATTTTCCCAATCAATTGATGTGGATATTTCAAAGCCATATCCCTTTTTTCTCGCTTCACCAATTGGAGAGGAGCTAAACTCAGTATCAGCTGTTGATTGGATGGCTGAATACAAATGGGATGGAATAAGAGTTCAATTTATTAAACGAGGGATTGAATGGTTTTTATGGAGTAGAGGCGAAGAATTAATCAATCATAGCTTTCCTGAATTTGAAATTCTATCTGGTCATATACCCATTTCTTGTGTAATTGATGGAGAATTATTAGTAGTTGATAAGGAAAACAAAATAAAAAGTTTTAATGATCTTCAAAAGCGTTTAGGAAGAAAAAAACCTGGTAAAAAGGTTATCGAGGATTCTCCTGTTTGCATTTATGCTTATGACTTGCTTGAATGCGACAATTTGGATTTAAGATCTATTTCCTTAATTGAAAGACGTAGGAAATTAGAAGAAATAATTAACTCAGCTAACATATCCTTATTAAATCTTTCACCAGAAATTTCATTTCTAGACTTGAATGATTTATATAAAAAAAGAGAAGAAGCAAGATTATTTGGAAGCGAAGGATTGATGTTAAAACGAAAATCTTCACTCTATCAAACAGGAAGAAAAAAAGGAGATTGGTTTAAATGGAAACTAGATCCCTATTCTGTTGATGCAGTCATGATTTATGCCCAAGTTGGTCATGGTAGAAGAGCTAATTTATTTACTGATTACACATTTGCTTTAAAAACTAAACAAGGTAATTTATTACCTGTTGCAAAAGCATATAGTGGTTTAACCGATGCTGAAATCAAAGAAGTGGATGCTTGGATAAAATTAAATACAATTGAGAAATTTGGTCCTGTAAGAAGTGTAAAAGCAGAATTGGTATTCGAAATAGGATTTGAAGGGATTGCATTATCTGAGCGCCATAAATCTGGAGTGGCAGTAAGATTTCCAAGAATATTAAGATGGCGAAAAGATAAAAAAGTTGAGGAAATTAATGAGTTAGATGACTTAAAATCAATGATAAGAAAATGATTTATTTTTTAACTTTCAATTTAGTTTGATCAGTTAAAATTTCATTCATTTGGCTCACTTCCTGGTCTAAAGATAAAGCTGAGGTTTTAAGCATTTCTATTAATTCAGGCCTTTGTTCGTTTTCAAGTACATCAACCAAGCCAATTAAATTAGCTAAAGGAGCTCTTACTTTATGAGAATTAGCAAATGCGTATGATTGAATCCGCTCTATTTTTTCTTTTAATTCAATATTGGCTTGTTCTAATTTTTGTTCAGCTTGAACTTTATCTGTAATATCTCTAGCAAAAATTAACTTACAATCTCTTTCTTTAAAATAGAAATTGAAGCTCATAATTTCCATAATAAGTAATTCTCCGGTTTTCTTTTGATGAATCCAATTACCCATTTTAGTTATATTTTTATCTAAGAGACTAAAATGCTTTTTCAATTTATCAATTTCTTCAGTAGGCTTAATATCTTTTAAAGTCATGGAAAGAAATTCTTCTTTAGAAAATTTATACAATTCAATAGCAGATTGATTTACAGATAGGAATTGGTTTGATTTAATATCACAAATCCACATTGGATTTGGATTTGAAGTGAAAATTAGTTCGTATTGGTTAACTGAATCAGTAATTTTTGTATAATAAGCTGAGATTAATAAAAACAAGATAATGGCTGTAAATCCAATAAAAGCTAAGCCTTTTAAGCTTTGGAGTTTACTAAGCATTTCTGAATCTTTAGAAATACTAGCAATGAATTTATCACTGAAAATGATCCACAATAAACCAAAAATCAAATAAATGATTACAACTTTTAAAGGTCTATTGTCTTTTAAAAAATTCATCAAACAATATAAACAAAAATCCCGACAAAGTGCCGGGATTTTCAAACAAGGGTATTTAAATTTTCTTAGATTAAGAATGCATTTTGCTTTTCTTCTCAAGCAATACTTCTTGTGACTCTACGTGGTCAGGATCAGGAACGCAGCAATCAACAGGACAAACAGCAGCACATTGAGGCTCTTCATGGAAACCTACACATTCTGTGCATTTTGAAGTTACAATGTAATAAGTTTCATCACTAACAGGAGTATTTCTCTTATTTACATCTACGCCATCAATTTCTCCTGATGAACTGTTTCCATCTGCCCAAGCCCATTCTGCACCTGCTTCGTAGATTGCATTGTTTGGACATTCAGGTTCGCATGCACCACAATTGATGCATTCGTCGGTAATCATAATTGCCATATCAAATAATATTATTAGGTTGAATTCTATTGCAAGTTTAGTTTTGTTGCTTCAATCCAAAAAATAGAATGAGTCTAAATAATATGAATTATACACAACGAGTTGCGGCATTAGCCTCTTTGGGAGACAGTTTAAAGTCGGCAATAAACGATGAAGCCCTTATCCATCGTGCTTCTACGTACAATCAGTGGTTTACTCCAGAATTTCAAAAACAAGCTTTTTTATCTTGGTCAGATTCCTTAAAAATTGAAAATTTACAATCATGGTTGGAAGTTTATGACATTCAAAACAAGAAAATCGAACAAAAAACGGTCGCAATTATCATGGCAGGCAATATTCCTTTGGTTGGTTTACATGATTTAATTTCCGTTTTAGCATGTGGACATGCTGCTTTAATTAAGCCATCATCTGATGATACGGTTTTAATGGAGTGGATTGTAAAAGAATTAAAAAGAATTGAACCAGGTTTTGAAAATCTCATCAAAATTTCAGAAGAACGCCAAATGAAAGATTTTGATGCAGTAATTGCAACTGGTAGTAACAATAGTTTCAGGTATTTTGAATACTATTTTAAAGATAAACATGCATTACTAAGAAAAAACAGAAATAGTATTGCAGTTTTAAGTGGAAATGAATCAACGCATTCTCTTGAATTATTGTCTGATGATGTGTTTCAATATTTTGGTTTAGGTTGTAGAAATGTTTCAAAAGTTTTGATACCAAAAGACTTTTTTGTTGACCCAATGTTTGAAGCGTTTGAAAAGTATAAAGAGCATATCAATCATAATAAATATGCAAATAATTATACTTATCACAAAGCGATTTTCTTAATGAATCTTACACCTCATCTCGACAATAATTTCTTATTGTTTAAACAAGATGAAAAAATTGCTTCACCTCTTGGTGTATTATTGTTTGATTATTATGAATCAATAGAACAAGTAAAGGATTATATCAATTTACACAAAGACGAAATTCAATGTGTTGTTAGTGAAATGCCTTTAGAAAATGCAGTGGCTTTTGGTCAATCACAATACCCTAAATTAAATGATTATGCAGATGGGGTAGATACCATTCAGTTTTTGATGAATCTTTCTTGAAATATAGCCCTAATGAATTTAGCCCTAATAAATATAGACCTAATAAATTAGGGCTCTACATACAGAAATGGAAATGGCTGGCCTTTTTATGGGGCCAGCCTTTTTTGTGATGGTTCCGAAGCGGTTCCAATCTTTTCAACTGATAAACTTGATTCCTTGAAAAAGGTTCTTAAAATCTTGTCAGGAATTTGTAAATCAAATTATCGTTTGAATATCTTTTCAGGTTTAGCACCATTCGCTGATATTAAATAAACACCAGCTTCTATTGAACTCAAATCTATTTCTTTTGTCTTTAAGCCCTCAACTTCAAAGTGAATGATTTCTTTTCCCGTTAAATCAAAAATTTGAATTTCTAAGATTTTAGAATTAAGGAGATTTTCAATTTTTATAGTATTTAAAAACGGATTAGGATACAATAACCAAGTATTTTTATCAACTAAATTTGATAATCCAACAGGAACTACCAATTCACATAAACTAGTATCCTTACAATTGTCTTTTGTAACTTCTACGGCATAATTACCTGAATTTATTGGTGAAAATATTTTTTGATTTGCTCCAGGAATAGGAGAGTAACCATTGGTACAATCAAGCCATTGGTAACTTGCATTTGCTTGATTTGCCGTTAATGTTCCTGGATTTCTTACAATTGAGACATCAGGTCTATTTACAGTTAAGGTAATAGTAACAATACTGTCACATCCTCCTTTCGATTTTAATAAACTTGGATGAGTTATACTGATATTTGATTTGGTTCCATCAGGAAACATAAAGGTTCCACCAAAACACATGCTAACAGAATTGTTAAAATTATAAGTGCTATTTAAAGTTAAGTTCAAATTGCTAATTATACTATCACAACCAATTTGTGTTTTTAAAGTATCTTGATAAAGACCTGGATTTTTATAAATTTTTCCATTATAAAAAAAAGAATCTCCTTGACAAATAGAAGCTTGATTGTTTAATAAAATTGCAGGTTTACAACGATTTGGAATGTATGAATGGCCATATAATCCAGTTCCTGTTCCTGCTAACAAATCATCAAAATATAAAAAGTTAATTTCGGTTCCAACCGGATAAGCGTATCCTAAATACCAAACTGAATCTTGTAATGGATATAAATAAATCTCATTATCAACGGCACAATAAACAGTATCATTCCCTAATGTAATGGCTTTTCCTTTTTTATTAATAATTGCAGGAAATCCATTTGTTCTCATTGGTGTCCATTTATTAGTTGAACTTACTGGTTTATAATATGCAACTGGGTGATTATTTCCTGCATCGGTACCAGTAATGTATAATGTGTCACCTGTTGAACTTCTTTCAATATCCTCTAATGATGCAACTATCAAACTACTAGTACTTGTGTTACCTGCATTCATGTTTTGTGAAGCAGTCCAAGTACTTCCTGTTTTTACAATTCTATATACGCTTCTTCCTTGTGGACTTGCTAAATCATATTTAACCGAAACATATGCAACAGTATCCGTTCCTTCAATATTAAAAATGATATCAGTAACATCTACATCTTTTCCATTTACAGAGGCTTCTAATAACAATTGAGACCAAGAGTTACCGCCATTCATTGAATAAAATAAACCACCTACATCTGATGATTGTATTTCAAATCCAGCAAAAACAATACTTGGGTTGAATTGACAAATTTCAATAGCATTGATAAAGGTACCAACCAATGGAAAATTATATGGAAAAGATTCAGCATTAAAAACCTGATTCCAGCTTAAACCTCCATTACTTGTTTTATAAACACGGGAATTTCCAACATAAACTGTATTTGTATCTGATGGATGCATATCGGCAGAGTAATATGGAGATCCATCACCATTTGGAAACATGGGTTTTGTCCAAACCGGACTTACAGTAT
>JAIYDG010000637.1 GCA_027487625.1 Bacteroidota bacterium | reverse complement strand
GGAAGATGCTAACAAAACCGAAGATGTAAAAGGTACCAATTCTGGAATGGAGTTTAAACCTGATGATAAAAATTTATTTGGATTCAGAATTTCCGGTGTATTTGTAACTACCAGCTCTGAAAGAGGTTTTAATGGCGATTTAGTATTTAGTGCATCGTTTACTAAAACAGATGGTATTGAAAAAATTTCACTAACTGGTGAAGGTTATGTGGGTGCTGCATTAAATGACCGTGACAAAGCGCTGGTAAAAGGTACTTTAGATGCGAGTTATGATTTTACAAAAGATTATTTAAACGTAAAAGTTGCTGTTAGTATAAAGTATCCTCCAGTTTCTCCACTTAATGTTTACATGCTTAAAACAGTTGGTGATGCTGAATTTATTCTGACTGTAGATGGACAGAAAAAAATTAATAATGAACCGGCATGGTCCTTAACTATTGGAACGCCTAAGAAACCAAACCAAATTTTATATTATCAAGTATTTAATCTTTGGTTTTATATGAGAATGGGCAATGATTTAACACCAACAGATTTTAATGATTTAACTAAAGCTGGTTTGGCTCTTGTAAGTCCTACTCTAAAGCCAGAACCAGTTGCAGATGCTTCTTCAAGTGGAAAAGGTTTCGATTTTGGATTTGGATTTAATCAAGCGGGAAGTATTAATTTTGGACCTTTTGGCGGTAGTTTTACGGTTGGTGGCGAAATGAATTTATCTCTAATGAAGTATGATGCTGCTAATGGTTGTGTAACTGATAAAATGGATTATTGGTATGCAAGAGGTGGCGCAGCTGCTTATGCAAATGCAAATGTGAATTTTATGGGACTCGGTTTTAATTTGGCAGCAGGTGCATTAATGCAAGGTGGCGCTCCTGATCCACTTTGGGTAAAAGGAAAAGTTGCTGGTAGGGTTTCAGTAAAAATATTTGTGATTACAATTGGCTTTAATGCCAATGTGGGCTTTACCTATGGCACACCTTGCAGGCCTCAAAAATCAATAGCAGGAGCCGCAGGAGTTGGTGATACAGGTCGATTAGAGTTGGAGAGTATAGATGATATAGATGTTGATGGATTAATAGAACCCATAGATTTTTTATATCATTCTTCTGGGGCAGTTGATAAATTAACTCCAATTCGATTTGTTTCGATATTTGATGTTAGTTTTACAAAAGATAATAGCACTGAACATAAAACCTTTTCAATTGATGTAATGGAAGGTGAGGTTAAAGTAACAAAAACCTATAAAGTATTAGTTGATTGGCATTTTAAAGCTTGTCAAAACGGTATATACTTAAACGGTGGTTGGAGTCAAACTTCTTTTTACTCTCAGAAAAATACAAGTGGCAACAACACTTGGTACGAAATTGCTTTATCCTATAAAGACGGAAATCCTCGTAATCTATTAGGACATAACCAATGCTATCAAACACAGTTAACAGCCACCTTATGGGAGCTTAAAAACAATGTGTGGGTTGTTGCAAAAAACTCAAAAGGCATAGAAATAAGAAAAAGACCTAACGAAGAAATTTTTACAACACATAGTAATTAGAATTCATTGTATAAACGAATTGCAATAAAATAATGAAAACAAAATATTTAATATATTTATCACTGATTTACCTCTTGTTTGCCAATGTGGTAATCGCCCAAAAAAACAAAAAAGGTTCAGATTTACCCAAATTGGCATTAATAGCCAGAAACGGAACAGATAGCATTACCATTCGTTGGGTAATAGAAGATAGGCAACTGTTTTTAAAAGGAATTGAAAATGGATACCGAATTTTAAGAGCAGATTTTGATGGCAAAAAGACAGGTAAGTTTGCTGAGGTGGCAATGGTTAAACCTTGGTCAAAAGAAAAATGGAATAAAGTACTTAAATCATTTAAAGATACTTCTTTAAAATCATATAAGTACCTTAATATGGGGTATGAGTTAATTTATAATAACCAAAAATACCTGCCCAAAAGTTTAACAAGTATGGAAGCAATTGTTGCAGCGAAGTCGCAAAATGAACTTACTTATTTGTTTATAATTCTTGGTTCTTGTTTGGATCTTCAAACTGCTGATGCAATGGGATTACGCTGGGTAGACCGTAATATAACTGTTGGTAATAAGTATATGTATAAAATAGTACCTGCCAATGCTTCTGAAAAAGATAAATTTCTTGGTGCTGAAATGGAAGCTGAAGCGATTAAGTTTAATTTAGATAATAAGTCTGTCATCAGTCCTATTGAAAATGAAACGAGCATAGTTTTAAACTGGAAACTTCCAAAAGAACCTTTAATTGCATACAGTATTGAGCGTTCTAATAATAACGGTGTATCGTTTAATAGACTTAATAAGGATTTAATTTTACTTAACGATAACATAGATTCAATTGGCCAAAATACTGGTGTAATATTCGACACAACAGTAGTAATGTATGTACCTTATGTTTATAAAATTATTGGACATTCACTATTTGGCGATGAAATACTTGTTGGAAGCTGCAAAGCTATGGCTCGAGACAGAACTCCAGTAACTTGTATTTTTGTTCCAAATCCCGAATCAACAGCGGGTACGAAGGCTACTTTAAAATGGGAATTAAGCTGCGTGCCAAAAGATTTAGTTGGTTTCGCAATTAGAAGAGCTAGTAATAAAAATGGACCTTTTAATCAATTATTAACTCCTCGTATGTTATCGCCAAAAACTAGGTCATTTGTTGATACCCTAGTTGATATGAACAATGAAAATTTTTATGTTGTTCAAACCTATGATACTGCTGGAAATATTTTCACTTCAAGCCCGGCTTATTTATTAAAAACTGATACCATACCACCAAGTGAACCCGTATGGGTTTCGGCTAAATCAGATTCTACTGGTTTAGTTACGCTCAAGTTGATGCCAAATCCGGAAAGTGATTTTCTTGGGTTTAGAATTATGCAAGCCAATCAAGAAGACCATGAGTTTTCAACAATTATCGAGAGTTTTAGCAAAGATTCTAGTTTTAGAATAAATAGATTTGATACCCTTTTTCATGATACGATTTCTTTAAATTCTTTAACTCCAAATGTTTATTATAGGGCATTTGCTTTAGACAAAAATTACAATATATCAAAATCTTCTAAAATTATAAGAGTAGTACGACCAGATACCATAGCTCCTGTAATACCTGTTTTAAGAGCAATTATACCTACAGACTCTTGTTTAATTTTAAGTATCATTCCTAGTAGCAGCAAAGATGTGATGAGCATGCATTTATACAGAATGGCAGATAAAGAAACAAATTTTGAATTTATCGAAATACTCAATCCTAAAGACACCATTTTTTATGATAAATATTTAATAGCTGAGGAAACTTATTTTTATACACTTGTAGCATGCGATTCTTCTAAAAACTTTTCAGATTTTAGTTTTATTCAAAAGGGTAAAACTTATGATTCTGGTAAAAGAAAAGGTGTAAGTTCATTAAAAGCAGTTTATGATACAGATTCAAAGGAAATAGTAGTTTCTTGGGATTATGATATAAATGAAACAAATAAAGAAGAAGTGTTTTTTCAAGTTTATTGTTCTACTGGAGAAAATCCATTGGAAAGATGCGCTGTAATTCCATATAAAAATGGAGTCTTTATGCATAATGTAATTAAACCTAACTTAAATGAAATTTACAACTATGCAGTAAAAGTAGTAACAAGCAAAGGTGCTGAGTCTGCTATGAGTGAAACCAAAACAGTGAAAATGCCATTAAAAAAGAACTAAAATTAATAAAACACAAGATGAAAACATTTTTTTTAAATTCAATACTATTATCAATTCTATTCATTTTTGTATCAGCTTGCGAGCCAATTGATACATTAGGGACTATCAATATCGATAGGCAATTGTCTACAGTTGTAAGAGTTAATTCACTTAATTCTGGAGAATTATTTGACTCAAGTTATACTTTAATCATGAGTGATTTGAAAAGGCAAGTAGAAGAAAAAGGTGGTTCTAGCATAGATGTTCAAAGTATTCAAATATCAAAACTAGAGATGACTATAAATGACACATTAACTACTAATTTTGAGGATTTTGAAAATGTTGAAATGTATATGGATACCATGTTATTATTAGGAACATTACCCAAAGATTCCAAAGGTAAATATGTAGAGTTACCATTGCCAGGACAAATAATTCAGGATAAATTAAAAAATTATTACCTACAAAGTACTAATCTACCATTAAGATGTAAAGGAAAGGCTAAAAATGCAATACCTGCTGGTGATATATTTACTATTTTAGTTACATTTAAAGTTTTAGCAGATGTTAAAATTTAATAGAAGGAATGTTTAATAAAATAGGCCCACTTAAAATTTAGTAATAGATTTAATAATAGGTGATGCCACAATGAATTCAAATCCTTATATTTAAATTATCAAAACAAAATATATTTCATCTGTTATAATCAATACTTATGATTTTCAGTTGGCCTTAAATTGGTTTTAAAGATGGATATATACTATTATTAATAATATTGTTAATGCGCGTTTTAATTTTATTAAGCACCCTTATAATTTGTTTCAATTTAAATGCTAGAAAGGTAGCAAGTTTAGATGATTTTAAAAAAATTAAGGATCAAGATGACCAGATAAAATATTTATATTCATATTACGACAGAAACTACTTAGATTATTCAACTTTTTTATCCTTTTATCCTTATCTTGAAAATAGTAAAAGAGACAGAGTTCTGTTTTATTGGCATTATAAACATGTAAATAATATGTGGGGTATAGTTATGCCCATAAGTCAATTAGAAATTGATTATTCGAAAATGATGGAACTATCTAAAAATCCTGAAAATTCGATAGAAAGAAGTGTTGCCATTTTTTCTCAAACTATTTTTAAATACTCTCAAAAACAAATTTCAGAGCAAAATATTTATTATAATTATTTACAGTGTTACCATCAGATAAAATCAAATGGGATTTTAAATTATAAGATTTATGGAATTGATATCATTACGAGTGAAATAGGTAGGAATTTTTATGATGTTGGTGATTATGACAATGCTCTAGAGTGTTTATTATTGGCTGATTCTTTAACCCATCCGAGATCTGGTTACAAAAACATGATGTTAAACCTTATTGAATCAATATATGCTAAAAAAAAGGATTACAAAAGTGCTGCAAAATATGCTCAACTTAATTTTAACATCAACAAAGCTCTTGAGAAATTAAAAATTAATTCGCAACAATATCATAAGTATTGGCAATGTTTATTAGGGTTAAATTTAGCCTATTACAATTTGTTGATGAATGATACTATTAAAAGTAAATCATATTTAAATGAAGCAGTAACTAATTATGTTCAAAATTATAATTATAAGATATTAGGTGATGTTGTTGGTGAATTTGATGTTTTGCAAATTCTTATTCAAACTAAACAACTCTTAGGCCAGGTTTCTGAAACAGACACTCTTTTGAAGAGGTCTTTGTTATTAAAGAAATTTCTTGATATCGACTATCAACGAAACCAATTCAAACCAATTGGCTTGTATAAAAGTTTGGCAGTTTACTATAATTATACAAAAGAGTATGGCAAAGCTTATCAATATTTAAATTTAAGCAATGAACTACAAGATGAACTCAATATCGTTAATGACAAAAGGAAGGTTTGGCAGGTAGAATCTAGATTAAAAGCAGAAGAATTTGTTGAAAAAGTAGCTAAAATAGAAGAAGATAATCTTAAAAATAATAGAATAAAAAACACGGTTTTACTCATAATAATTATAGTTTTATTAGCTGTTGTAATTGTATATTTTAACATTAGAAAAAAGAACTTTTTAATTGTAAAACAAAAAGAAGCATTAGAGAAATCTTTAAATGAAAAAGATTTATTGTTTCGTGAAGTACATCATCGAGTAAAAAATAACTTACAAATTGTTTCAAGTTTATTATTAAGGGAAAAAAGGAAAAATTCAGATTCATTGTTTAAAAGTTTGATGTCTAATGCACATGCTAGAATTGATAGTATGGCTCTTGTTTATGATAATTTATACCAAAGCCAAGAAATCTCTTTAATAAACATGAAAACCTATGTGAATGAGCTTATTAATAATACAAATATTATAAATACTAGGGATAATTTAAACCTACAAATAACTACAGATATTGATGAAATTAAATTGAATATAAGTACTGCAAGTTCAATAGGATTAATACTGACAGAGCTTATTATAAATATTTACAAACATGCGTTTATAAATAGAAATGAAGGAAATGTATTGGTAAGAATGCATTTAAATATAAACAGAATTACACTTGAAGTAGAAGACGATGGCATTGGATTTAACCCTAATGAAGTACAATCTAGTAATGATAAATCAACTGGTTTATTACTAATTAAAGGTTTAGTTCGACAAATAGATGGAAAATATTGGTTTGTGAAGAAAGAAAAGGGGAGTCATTTTGTATTAGAGTTTATGATGTAGTTGAATAATAAATTATTTAGATAACATAATTGCATTTGAAAATGGATGAAAATAATAAGTTAAGAATATTAATTGTGGAAGATGAATTTATAACAATTGATCTTCTTAGGAATATTGTTTTTGATTTAGGTCATGAGGTTTCTGGTGATGCCATGAATGCCAATGAAGCATTAGCCATTTTGGAAATGAAAAACACTGATTTGGTTTTTTTGGATATCAATTTAAAAGGTGAGCATGATGGAATTTGGTTATCAAAAATCATCAACAAAAACTATGGTTTACCTTTCTTATTTATTACAGCTTATAATGATAGTAAAACCATTGATAGAGCTGTTGATTCAACACCTATAGGATACCTAGTAAAGCCTATTAAACAGCATGAAGTATATGCAGCTATTGCATTAACTTTAAAGAGTTTAAGCTCTTCAAATAAAACTAATGCAGAGAAATCAAATTTAAAACAAGAAGAGGATTCAATTGAAAATCAAACCCATGTTTTTGTTAAATCAGGTTTTAACATCAACAAAATTCCTATTAATCAAATAGTGTATATACAGTCGTTTAAAAACTACATCGAAATTAATCAGACTAACAGCAAAATTTTGATTCGAAAAAAGCTTGGTGATTTTCTCGATTCTTTGGCTAATGATTCTTTTTTACAAGTTCATCGATCGTATGTGGTAAACAAAAAATATATTTCTGAAATTAAAACCAATAGTATTATAATATTAGAAACAGAAATTCCAATTGGCAAAAAGAACAAAGAAAATTTGCTAAATATTCTAAATCTTAAATAGGTAGGGTCCGTTGGATATCAGATTTAAGACACAGCCCCAATAGATGGTTATCTAGGGCCTGCTGAAAATCTATAATAGGACTTATTATCAATCAATTAGATTGTTTTTTAATGATTTAAGTGCAAGATTTTAAGAGCAATTGCTTAAAAATCCTTGCATTAAGTACAATTAGTTTTCAATTAAATAAAAACAGAAACAAGGCCATCTTTGTCGTTGCTGCCAAATTGAAGTATCATACATACATCTAATTTGGCAGCGTCTAAAATCTGACCTGTTTCTGTCTTTTTCAGCGGGCCCTAACTAAAACTTAATTTGGCAGAAACAATATAGAAAATCTAGTTTCTTATATTATTTGGACTCAAACGAATTTTACTTTTAGATTTTTTCGAATATCCGCTTCTTTACCTAAAACTAGTTTTATCAACCTTCAAAAGCTATAATGAAGATGATTACTCGAAATAATCAGAATCAACCTAAAAAAATTAATTAGAATCAGAAACATAATTTTTCTTGAAATTTTTAAAATCCTGAAGGGATGACATGATTATAGAAAATATAAGTAAAGAAAACCAAGCCCAAAGCTCTGCCAACGCGGACCTTTGGTCCGCGTTGGCAGAGCTTTGGGGAATTCGTTTCAAGAATTTTTCTATAAACATGTGACCACCTATCGGGGTCTTAAATATCATAAATCAGAACAATTTAACACCAAATTAATTTTGAAAATGTTTCTCAAAACATTCACCAGATTTATAAAAAATTATAGGTAGTAAACATGCGGATATTCGTATAGAAATTTTTTAAATCAATTGTTCTTAAGAGCTTGCCTTTAAATTATAAACCTTTAATTAATTAATGATAAGTTCTTTTTAAGACTTTCAAAAGTCCTTAAACAAGTTTTGTCCCTTTCATTTAGTGTTTCGTCCCTTTCATTTAGTGTTTCGTCCCTATTTTTTATAAGGCCCAAAAGGATACTATAAGTTTGTTATACTATTATATTATAGCATAAAATGGCAACATATAAATTCATGAAAAATCAATTTACATTATTATTTTTAATGGTATTAGCAAACATGGCTTTTGCCCAAGATTCTTCTACAAAACCAAATCTGAATAATAAAACGGGGATTTCAACAAATGCAAACCCTTCTAAAAAAGGAATTGGAATTGGCCTTTGTGCAACTACTAATGGTATAGGAGGTCATTTATCATTTAGTTTATTAAATAGTGGCAAATTAATGGCTCGCATTGAAGGAAATACCTTGAACTATACTTTAAAAGATTATGGTTTTAAATTTGGCAAAACAGATATGCTTGTAAATGGACCATTAAAGTTTGGTTCTGTTGGACTTTACGCTGATTGGCACCCATTTGGTAATTCATTTAAATTAATTGGTGGTTTTGCTTATATGCTAAACAATATTAGTACAATTTCGTATTTAAAAGATTCGACCAAACAAGGTGATATTACCATTGCACCTAATGAAGTAGGAAGCATAGCCATTGAACTAAAACCAAATGCCATTGCGCCATACATTGGTTTGGGTTTTGGCCGCGCAGTTCCAAAACGCAGGGTAAGTGTATCTTTAGAAATGGGGATGTTTTATATTGGTGAACCATCGGTTAAGTTTATAACTACTGGCATGTTAACACCTACAGGCCTTACCGAAGAAAAAAAACTTAGAGCCAACATGAGCGAATTTAAATGGTTGCCAAAACTTGCTTTATCTATCAATATTAAATTAACAAAATAATTTGAATGAGGTTGGTGGAAATACTAACCATTGGCAACCAAATCTGACAGTTTTTAAAATTTAAACACTAACGAACGTCATTGCGAGTCCGATAGCTATCGGACACGAAGCAATCTCAAGTATTACAAATTGATAGCGTTAGATTGCCGGTTATTGCTCTCACAATAAATGCTCGCAATGACGTTCCCGCACCTTTGCTTGAGGTTGTTGAAAACACCAACCATAAGCAAATAAATTATAAACAAAACAAACAAATTAAAAACATGACATATTTAAACAAAACCAAAAGTCTTTTCCTTTTATTAGGTTTAGCATGTCTAACTACTTTTTTTATTACTTGTAAAAACCCAGTTAGCGATTTACAAGTTACAGCAAGTGCCGATTTTGTTTCTGCACCAAGCGAGTTTAGGATTTTTGATGCAAGTTCTAACCAGCCTGAAGCAGCCATGGAAAATGTGGCGGTAAAAATTACTGGCCCTGCTGCTCCATTTATTTACAATCCAGGGGGTAAAAAATTGTTTGTAATAAACAACGGAATAATACAAGTAAGTTTCCGTAGAGGAACCGTAGTTGCAGAAGCAATGCCGTTAAAGTTTAATATTGAAGTAGCTATTGCTGGTTATTTAACCAAAATATATCCAGTAACTTTAACCAACCTTGACCCTGTAACCCAAACAATATTTTTAGTAAACTTAAACAATTTACCAAAAGGCAGCGCAAAAATAAGTGCAAATATTGCAACCAACACTAGCGGAACTACTACCAGCGAAACCATAGTAACCTTACCCACCAATGCCAATAAAACCGAAGTGGCCGAGTTAACCATACCTACTGGAGTAACCATGAAAGACAAAGACGGAAACCCAGTAACAGGAAATGTTGACGTAAACGTATTGCAATTTGCGGGAAGCGGACAACAAGCATTAGATGCTTTTGGCAATATAGGCGACAATACCATTAAAGATATAAATGGAAATACTTTAACCGAAACCGTAATAGCACCATTGGGTTGGTTAAACATAAACATGACCGCAGGAAACAAAGAAGTAAAAACATTTAGCAGCCCATTAAAAGGTAAAATAGGTATACCTGCTGGCTTAGTGAACCCAATTAGTGGGGCTGAGTACAAAGAAGGCGATGCCATAAGCGTATTAAGCAAAGAAGACGATGGCACTGAGTATAAAAAGGAAGGAACAGCTACCTTACAAAAAGCTAACGATGGAAGCCTATTTGCCGAATTAAACATTACCCATTTAAGTGGATGGTATGTAGCAGATATATTGGAAGCATGTGGTTTTAATTATGAAATAGCAAAGATTGCTTATTATGAAACAAATAGTATTGTTTTTTTATACTTAAATAATGTTGTTTTAACTTATTATAAAGCTAACGGAGATACTTTATATAAACAAAGAAGGCCGAAAATAAATTTAGGGAGTAGATATGATCCCACTAAAGGAGTGTTTCATAACTTTAAAGTATATAACTTAGCACCATTAAGCATAGATATTGATGGGATTAAAGTTGTAAATCAACGAATTTCCGGTGAAGCATTAAATTTTCCTAATGTAAAAATTCCAAAAACAAATAACCCTTGCAGTATTGGTAATATAGTAAGTGGACCATCTACAGCTATTAGCACCACTAAAGGTAAATTCCGTGCCAAGTGTACTTCGGGTTCAACTAACTATGCCACTTTACCTGATGGTTTTACATTGTATTATGTTAAAAAAGCAGTTTTTTTAGCTGCGGGTTCTCCTGGTGTAACTAATCCTGTTTGGAAAAGCACTTCGCTAAATGTGGAAGATGGCTATAATACATGTACTATAGACAAAACCGACTTAGCAGGTGGTGGCGAGCTTCTCACTGCTATTTTGTACGATGGTAGACGTTATGAATACATACAAAACATACCAGCCACCGTTCCAGATGAAATAAGTGTGGAACTAAGCATTCCTTGTAGTAATTAATTTTTTTATATAACTAATTGTCGGTGGTTGGTTGCCAATAGCTATAGGCACTACCAATACAAAACCAAAAAGCCCAATAGTAATCTTGGGCTATTGGTTTAAAATATTGAATTCATGTAGAGGGTTAATTTTTTTCAAAAAAGTCAATGTGAAATTACATGACGTCATTTAGAAGTACCGCCTCAGCGGTATCCTTTCCTTGGCAACCAATTTAGCTAATGGAATAGTGGTTGCCGAACAAAGGAGATGTGCTGCATGACTGATTCTGTTTTTTTAAAAAATTTGCCTGAGGTAGGTATTTTCACTTGAAAATAAATAATAAACAAAATAAACAAAAAATAAAAATGAGCTATTTAAACAATACCAAAAGCATTTTCCTATTGATAGGATTAGCATGCCTTACTACCTTTTTTATTACTTGTAAAAACCCAGTTAGCGATTTACAAGTTACTGCAAGTGCCGATTTTGTTTCTGCACCTAGCGAGTTTAGGATTTTTGATGTAAGCACCAACCAGCCTGAGGCAGCAATGGAAAATGTAGCGATAAAAATTACTGGCCCTGCTGCTCCTTACATTTACAATCCAGGGGGTAAAAAATCGTTTGTAATAAACAATGGAATAGTACAAGTAAGTTTCCGCAGAGGAACTGTAGTATCGGAAGCAATGCCTTTAAAATTTAATATAGAAGTAACTATTCCAGGTTACTTGACTAAGATTTACCCTGTTAATCTTACCAGCCTTTCACCTGTAACCCAAACAATATTTTTAGTAAACTTAAACAATTTACCAAAAGGAACAGCTAAAATAAGCACTACCACCACCACCGATAATACTGGAACTACTACCAGCGAAACCATAGTAACCTTACCCACCAATGCCAATAAAACCGAAGTAGCTGAGTTAACCATACCTACTGGAGTAACCATGAAAGACAAAGATGGCAACCCAGTAACAGGCTCTGTAGCTGTAAATGTATTACAATTTGCAGGAAACGGCCAACAAGCAATGGATGCATTTGGAAACAAAGGCGACAATACCATTAAAGACATAAATGGAAACACTTTAACCGAAACTGTAATAGCCCCATTGGGTTGGTTAAACATAAACATAACAGCCGGTGGCAAAGAAGTAAAAACATTTAGTAGCCCTGTAAAAGCCAAAATAGGCATTCCTGCAGGCTTGGTAAACCCTATTACCGGTGTTGAGTACAAAGAAGGTGATGCCATAAGCGTACTAAGCAAAGAAGACGATGGCACGGAATTTAAAAAAGAAGCAAACACCACTTTACAAAAAGCTACCGATGGCAGCTTATTTGCTGAAATAAATATAACTCACTTAAGTACTTGGACAGTTGCACAAATATTGCAAATGTGCAGTTTGAATATTGAATTACCAGTGAATACTGCTGGAGATAAACTTGAAAGATTTAGTACCTGTGTTAGTTCAGATTTAAAATATTCTTATTATAAGGCAAATGGAGATTTGTGGTATGAAGTTGTTAATCCTTGCTCATTTATCTTTTCTTTTGAGTTAGATAAATATACCTATATAGGAGATAAGGTTACTGTAATTTTACCAATAGAAAATTTGGCACCTGTTAGCGTATCTTCTAGGACTTTTGATTTAAATTTTCGAACAACATTAGTTGGTGATTTCTTATCTACAAAAAGTTATAATTTCGGAAATATTGCAAGTAGTAAAGTAAACAATCCTTGCAGTGCGGGTCCTATTCTATCAGGCCCATCTACCACTATAAGCACCACAAAAGGTAAGTTCCGTGCCAAGTGTACTTCAGGTTCAACCAATTATGCAATTTTGCCCGAAGGGTTTAAATTGTATTATATTAAAAATGCAGATTTTTTAGCAGCGAGTTCTCCTGCTGTAACCAATGCTGCATGGAAAAGCACTTCGCTAGGTGTAGAAGACGGCTTTAACGTTTGTAACATAAACAAAAATGACTTAGCAGGCGGTGGCGATTTTCGTTTTGCTGTGTTGTATGATGGAAAGCGTTATGAATACCTACAAAATATACCTGTTGTAGTGCCAGATGAAATAGGTGTAGAATTGAGCATTCCTTGCCAATAGAAAGCTTGTATGAAAAAAATAGAAACTGGTCAAATTTTAGAAGCTTATTAAAAAGATGTACAACTAATACTTCAGTTTGGTATCAACTAAAAATATGGACTAGTTTCTATTTAAATTGAAATATAAATGATGCAAGGATTTTAAGGTAGTAGTTCTTAAAACCTTGCATTTAAAATATTAAACTTTTGTTCAATTAATTAAGAATAAGCGCTTTGAAAGATTATCAATAAGTCCTAAAACAGTTATTGCAACAAAAACCTTTTACCACTTCAATTCCTCATGTTTATCCCAAATTCCCCAATGAGCGCCTACTTCGCCTTCTGGACCCACTTTCCAGCTTTCATCAAAAGATGAGAAATAGAAAGTTTCGATATTGTTATTTTTAGCCCAAACATGTGTGTTTACAAAGTATTTTAGGGAATGGATTTCAGATGGAATCGCTTCTCTTAATCCTTCTCCATGACTTGGCCATCCGGTTTCTGTTACAATAACCTTTTTGCCATAGCCTGCTGCCATTGCTTGGTAGTACATACTGTTCATATGTCCCAATGAATATTCAAACGGACAAGCTTCCCAATAAGGATAACAATTACATAAAATTACATCACATGCTTCTGATATTCTTGGTTTGATGGTAAATTCATAATAGGCATCTACATATCCAACCGGAATACCTGCTGGTATTGCATCCTTCACTCTTTTGATATAATCTAAAAGTTGTTCTTCGGTTAAATCTTTTCTATACAAAACTTCATTTCCAACTGCTGCTATATCAACCAAACCATCTTTGGCTAATTGAATTAATGCTTCAATTTCTAATTCGTTTTTTTCTAAATCGTTTCCAAGCCAAGCACCAACAAGGGTTTTGATTCCCATTTCTTTTGCAACAATTGGTACAAACTCATTTCCTTCAATACATGAAAATGAACGCACCCATTTGCAATGTGGCTGAAGTTTACTCATTCTTCTTTCAACCTGTTCCTTGCTAATGATATCACCAGGTCTTTGTCCATCTTCATACATACTGAAACAAAAGCCGTGAACTCCAGTTTCTAAGATATCATGAAAAGCCTTTTTTAATTCATCTTCTTTTTCTGGAATAGTAAAATCAATAGATGTTTCATAATTCACTAATTGTGTTTCATGATTCAATATTTGGTTTTCATATTGTTCCTGATTAAACAAATGTTCTTTCCTGTATGACATAATCTTTTTGCTAATTAAAATTTGAAATTTTCATTTACATCCCAAAGTCCCCATGAGGTTCCTGCGCCTCCTTCAAAACGAATTTTCCAGGTTTCATCAAAAGAAGAAAAAT
>JAIYDG010000562.1 GCA_027487625.1 Bacteroidota bacterium | reverse complement strand
CAACCGGTGCAATTACTGTTAGAGACTCAAACAATACTTCTGCATGTGCTATAAATTCAGATATATTAAACATCAATTTAAACAAAATAAATATTCCAAAAATTACTGGGAATGATACTTTGTGTGAAGGGTCAACAGAAGTTTATAGCATCTTACCTGAAACAGATCATTTTTATACATGGAATGTTAGTAATGGAAGCATTTTATCGGGACAAAACACCGCAAATATCTCAGTAATTTGGACCACACCTGGAACCGGAAGTATTATACTATTAGATTCCGTAAGTAATACTGGATGTAAAGCAAATTCAGCTCCAATAGATATTGTCATTTCTGCAAAACCAGTTCCTGTAATTTCTGGTCCTGCAACTGTTTGTAGCAATTCAAGTTCAGTATATTTAACAACATTTGTTCCTCGTCATAATTATAAATGGACTGTTGTAGGTGGAAGTATATTGGCAGGTCAGGGTTCAAATGGCTTAACTGTATTCTGGTCAGGAACAGGAATCGGAAGTGTTACCTTAGAAGAAATAGATTCAATTGCAGGATGTAGCACCACTACAGTTGGATATCCAGTATTGAAAAATCTAAATCCTGCTCCTGGTATTAGCGGACCAGCTTCAGTATGTTTAAATACAGAAGGACTTTATACCACATTAAGTAATGCCGATAAAGTATTTATATGGGAAGTAATTGGTGGTAATATTTTAACAGGACAAGGAACAAATGAAGTTAATATTTTATGGAATGTAAAAGGCAAAGGTTCTATAAATTTAAGAGATAGTTCAATAAGTACAGGATGTACCTCTATAAACACATTGTATGCTGTTGATGTAATTAATGCTCCAAAATCATTAATTGGAGGTGCTACACTAAGATGTGTCGGAGATACTGGATATTATGGAACTATTGCTAATATAAACAGAACTTATGATTGGGTAGTTACAGGTGGAACTATAATAAGTGGCGCAGGTACTGAAAGAATAACAGTTATTTGGACCCAAGAAGGTGATGGATATGTTACCGTAACTGAAACCGTTTTAAGTACAAGTTGCAGTAGTACTTCATCTAGAAAAGTAAGTGTTATTGGTACTCCAAGTGCTTATTTTACTACCAGAACCATTGGTGGTACTGTTGATTTTTATGCAGCAGCAGCAACTCAAAATTACTATTGGGACTTTGGTGATGGTAAAGGCTCATTCTTAAAAAATACTACTCATTCATATGCCGCAAATGGTACATATAAAGTAGTATTGTATACCAGTACCAACGAAGGTTGCAAAAACGATAGTAGTTTGATGTTAACTATTAATTCTGTTGGTGTAGAAGATTTCAGTATGATGAAAAATGGATTGGCTGCTTATCCAAACCCTTTCTCAGGAAAAACAAATATTGTGTTCAAACTTCAACATACAGAAGAAGTAGATTTAGAGGTTTATGATATGATGGGTAACCTTATTAGTAAACTGATTAGTAATGAAAAATTAAACGCAGGTGAATATGAACATGAGTTCAATTTAGAAAATCATCATTCAAGTCATGGCGCTTATTTTGTGAGATTAAGAATTGGAGAACAATTTAAAACCTTGAGGATAATAGCTCAATAAAGTTTCATCTTGTACTGATAAAAAAGAGCTGCTTCAAAATTTGAGGCAGCTCTTTTTTTATGAACAATTTACAAAAAACCATAAGGGTAAGTTTTTCTTAATTTGTGGTCATTTTACCTTTTATAAAATCAAAAACAACTGAATCTAAAGAATCTGAATCCGTTTCCGATGTTTCATTCAAACTGCTCCAGCTTGTTTTATCTTGAAAATAAATAACATAATGATTGCGATTGATAACATCACCATTTGGCGATATAAATTGATTCCTTTTCTCCAATCTTTCAATCTCATTAAACTTATATTCATTTGATTCGATTGAAAACAATGTTCTTATTATTAATTTATCTTGATAAACATAAAAACCATATTGTACATAGAAATAAAAACCCAGCCATGAAAGCAATAATATCAATGGAGTAATGATTGATAGCAACCTAATTGCATTCATTTGATAAAGTAAATTGTAATAATGAAGGTATAGTTTATAATCATCTCCTAAAACAATTTTAATGAGCAAAAAAATTAAAATGATAGAAAATGAAATAGAAAACATGATAGAAATGATATATAATAAATCTATTGATTTTATCATATAAACTGAACCTTGTAACTGATAGTTTTTATTGATAAGTTCAAGGATTTCAAGTAATCCGTAAGTCATTAAAAACATCATACCAAATGAAAATATCAAAGCAAAAAAGTGAAACCATGCAAACCTCTTTTTTAATTCAGAAAAACTGATACCTGCCGCTTTCTCCTTCAACTTAATAGGAAACAAAATTGAAAGTATTAAGAATACAAGGAAAAACAAATCAGTAAATGACCATATTGGGTCCTTATCAAGAAAAAAATCAAAATATTTCATAGTCTAAAAATTAAACATACATCCTACTAAAAAGATTAGTTTTAGTACATTGCAATATGAAAAATCCTTTAATAACTATTGCAATTTTAAGTATGCTTATATCATGCCAAACCAAAAGAAAAATTGCCTGTGTTGGGGATAGTATTACAGAAGGTGCAGGAATTCCTATTCAAAGTAAAGATGCCTATCCTGCTGTTTTACAAAATCTTTTAGGGGAGAAATACATCGTATTTAATGCAGGAAGAAGTGGAGCAACCATGTTAAAAAAATCGGATTTGCCTTATTGGAATTGTAATGAGTTTGCAAATGTTTTCGCTTTTCAACCACATGAAATCATCATCAAATTAGGCACAAATGATTCAAAGGTTCATAACTGGAATGCAGAAAATTATGAGAAAGATTTTCAATCAATGATTGATACATTTAACCATATTTTACACAAACCCAAAATATATGTTTGTTTACCAGTTCCAGCATTCAAAATGCAATGGGCAATTGATGATTCAGTTATTTCAAATCAAATCATTCCAATAATTAGAAGATTAGAAGCTAAAAATCATTTCAAAATAATTGATTTAAATACACCATTCAAAAAGGATCAAAAAATGTTTCCAGATGGTATACATCCAAACGAAGATGGAGCAGCTAAAATGGCTAAGGAAATATTTGAGCAATTAAAAAAATAACACAAATTAGATAAGCTCAAAAACCTAAGACTTTGTATTCAGCCTCTAATATCATCTATTCATTAACAAACTCATACCGTAGGAGAAAGTAAAACTTCCAAATAAACTCATCAAACTACCCAAAAGAAAGTAAGTTATATCACTCCTATTTAAACTCAATTTTCTCAAAATTAAAATTGAAAATAACAAAGGAAAAAGGTAAAGAATAAAATCATTTGATACTATATAATGAGACATTACTTGAATAAAGGAGGAAGAAAGGAAAAGTGCTCTTAAGTAAAAAAGTGTATCGTTATTGGGTAAAGGCAGTATGAAAAATGCATACGATACGAATAAAAAATAAGATGCGCTTAACAAGCTGAAGACCTTATTTCCAATAAAATATGCTAGTAAAAAAAGCAATAAAAAAACAAAAGAAATACTAATAAAATAAGGGAGCATCGACTGTTTGTATTCCACAATTTTGCATACTGTACCAAGCAAATGCAATCTCCAAATATTCTCCTCGAATATAATTTTTGAATACAAATAGTTAAAGAGATTGCCTATTAGTATTTGTATAGGAAATCCAATCAAACCAATAAAAAACGGATAGTAATTTGAAAGTTTCATGCCTCAATTTATCATTTTTTGATACTTTCGCAAAGTGAGTGAATTACAAAAAATAAATGATTTGATTTTAGACAGCTGTTTGGCAAAAGGTTTTTACCGCATGCAACAGAATGTTTTTACAACAAATATTATTTATCAGGAAGAAGAAATTATGCCTGTATTTTGGTTAAGAACTCCATTAAATAAAATAAGAATTAGTTCAAGTATAAAAGAGATTTTAAGAAAAAATAGAAACTTCGACATTAGTATCGAAACCTTTGAAAACAATGAGGAGATAGAGGAATTATTTGTTTTATATAAATCCGCTATAGATTTTGATACTTCGAAAACAGTAGATGCCTATTTATTCGACCATACAGATTCAAATATATTTGAATCTGTTGCAATAAAAATTCGTGATAAAGGTGTTCTAATTGCAATAGGTATTTTTGATAAAGGCAGACATAGTTTAGCAGGAATCATGAACTTTTATCACCCAGATTATAAAAAGTATAGCCTTGGAAAATTCCTTATGATTCAAAAGATGATTTATGGATTAGAGAACAATTTTGAATTTTATTATACTGGATACATTAGCACCGGCACAACAAAATTTGACTATAAAATATTCCCTAATGAGGAAGCCATGGAAATTTGGCATCCCTTTGAAATGAAATGGTATCCATATCAACTTTTGAACAAAGAAGTTTTAAGTGAAATATTTGAGTTGCAAATCAATAACTCGATTCTTGAAAGAATAAATGCAAATCTGGAAAATGATGTCAAATAGGTTTAATCCCTAAAATGAATTCAATAATTATTCTGGACTAAGTAGTAAAAACAAAAAACCAAAGAAGCAATCATTTTGATTAATAAAAGCCATTTTCATCCCAAAATTTGCCAATAACTTTAATTATTTCTTCAATTTAAAATAATTTCTATCTAAAATCGAATAAAACCATGAATTTGCATATTCATGAGTTTTAATCAAATAGAAAATCCAAAGAAAATTATCAAAATCATCTATGTGGAAGATGATTTAACGGATTTTATTGCATTTGAAAGAATGCTAAAAAAAACCTCATTGAATTTTGAATTAAAACATATCTCTGAAGCTATAGATTTATTAGATTATAAAATTGAGGATTATGATATCTTATTTGTTGATCACTTTCTAAATGGATATAACTCTTTTGAAATTTTAAAAGAACTCAAAAAAAGGGACATTAAAATCCCTACAGTAGTTGTTAGTTCAATTTATGATAAACAATTTCTAGAGCAAACGATTAAAAATGGGGCAGGATTTTATTTAAACAAGAATAACTTATACCATGCTTTAGATATTTTAAAGGAAACTTTTGGACTGCTACCAAATATTGAGCAGAAAAATAAAATTTCGTACTTCTCATCTGTTTTATTAGAACTAGCTAGAGAAAAAGAAACGGGCTTATTGGCTATTGATAAATTTGGAAACATTAAAGATTTTAACTCCGTAAGCAGCATTCTCTTCAACAAAGGAAGAGAAAGTATTGGCAGTATATTTCCTGAATTATTTGCTGATAACTGTCAAAGCTCTGCTATTGAATATTTAAAAGATATTAATGAATTAAAAGAAAATCCACACTTTAAAATTCATTCAAAACAAAACAAAAAATTAATACGAATTAAAAACCTGGGATTACAAAATGATACACAGGTTTTCATCTTAATGCTTGAAGCCATTTATGAAGGTAATGAAAAGGCCAATTTGAATTTATTGCTGAAGGATCATATCAATAAAAATACAAATGATACATTTTTAATTACTGATAAAGCTGGTCAGATATTACTATCAAATCATGGAGTCAGACAAGTTTTTGGAGTAAAATCAGGAGCAATTATTGGCTCATATATTTCAGAATATTTCCCTGATGATGCTGAATTTATTACCGAATCAACAAAGGAACTAAAACCAAATGAACGAATAGATTTTAAATCCATATTAAGTAATTTTAGTAGAAAAAAACTTGTATTACAGGTAAATATTCAATTTATAAACTTAGAATCTGGTTACTATATCTATACCATTCGAGATAAATCATCAACCGAACTTGCACTCGAAGAGAATGAGATTAAAACAAATCTGATTAATCAGGTTTTACGTCAAACTCAAATTTGTCTTTTTACTTTAGATGAAGACTTAAACATTAAATTTCTTAGTGAAGGAATTGAAAAGATTCTTGGTTTTAGTTCATACGATTTAATTGGAAAAAGCTTCTATGATTTGCAAAAACTCCCTGAACAAACTGAGGAATTAAATGAGATAAAATCAAACCTCTTATCAAAAGATGGGATGGAAAACAGCTTCAGTATTGAATTAAAAAATAAATCTGAAGAAAAGATAAAAGTTTATATCAATCTTAGAAGTTTAAAGAAACAAAATTCTCAACAATATGAAATTTTAGGAACCATTCAATCAATCAATCAAATTGAAAGAATTATAAGTTCTCAGGCACAATCGGGTTCATTAAATACATTGTTTGATAATTTAAAACTCATATTCTATAGCGTAGATAAAAATTTCCAATTGGTTGTTAAATCAGGTTTTACTTCTCAAGGAGAAAAAAATATAAATTTCAAACAAGGAGAAATTATGTTCTCTCCATTTGGTAAAGAGGAAACAGACATTGAATTTAAAGAAATATTCGTAGAAGTATTAAAAGGAATAACCAAAGAAAAAATCATCCAAAATGAGAAACAATTCTATTTATTTCAATTCTCTCCATTAGAAATAAACGGTAAAATAGAAGGAATTGTAATCATTGGAATTGATCGAACTGAAGAGATAAGACTTACCAAAGATTTAGAGGAAAGTAAAAAGAATTTAGAAACAACAATCAACTCATTTGATGAATTAATCTGGAGTATAAACAAAGAAGGTAAATTAATATCCTTCAATAAATCATTTGCCTACCATTACCGCCGAAATTCAAGAAGTAATCCAATTCCGGGAGCAATTGTAGAATCATTTAAAATTCCAAGTAATGAGGATGAACGAATCAAGGAATTATATGATGAGGCATTGAAAGGCAAATCTGTAATGAAAACTTACAGAATATGGGATGAGAAAATTGAATTCAAAGTTAATCCAATTACAACAAATGATTCAGAAGTGATTGGAGTTGCTTTATTGGCAAGAAACATAACCAATCAGGATAAGCTTAAAAAACATTTTGAAGTATTATCTGAAAACATTCAGGACCTTGTTTGTATTCATGACTCTGAAGGAAATTACATTTATCTGTCACCTTCCATTAAAGGTATTACTGGCCATGAACCTGAAGAGCTAATTGGAGCAAATCCAATAGATTTTATTCATCCCGATGATAGAAAAATTGCTCTAAAAGCTTATAAACAGGCTATAAACGACGATAAACAACCATCAATGGCAATTTATCGTTATAAAACTAAAGACGATAATTATACCTGGCTTGAAACAAAAGTGAAACAAATTAAAAATCCAGAAAACAACTATTCACTAATCACTTCAACAAGAACAATTGATGAAAGAATTGCCAATGAAATGATGATTAAGGAAAAGAATAAAATTCTTACTAGTATATCAAGAGGACAAGAAGCATTTATTCAATCATCATCAACTAAAAATGGTTTTGAATTGATTCTAAATCAATTAATGGAAATTACAAAAAGTGAAATCGGTTTTATAGCTGAGGTTAAATATGATTCAACAGAAAAGCCATTCTTAATTAATCATGCCTATTCTGACATTCATAAAAATATCGAAATACAACATAAAACAGAATCTGCATTTAAAACCCTAGATTTCCTATATGAACCTGTTTTAAAAACAGGAAAAATATATACCAGTTCAAGAACAGAAGAAAATCACAAGAGCAAATCCTTTAAAACTTCAGATATAAAAAACTTTATTGGCATTCCTGTTTCTTATGGAGATAATATGGTTGGAGTTATAGGATTAGCCAACAATTCTGAGGCTTATAAAGAGTCTAGCATAGATGTTTTAGAACCATTATTGATTACATGTTCATCAATTTTAGCATCGTTTAAAAATCAACAACAAAAAATTGTTACACAAGCTGAATTAGAAAAATCAAGGGCAGATTTATTAGCAATTCTTACTTCATTAGAAGATTTAGTTTTTGAAATAAATGAGCAATTAATTGTTGAAAATGTTTGGAGTGCTGATGATAGTATATTGTTATTACCTCGTGAAGATGTTTTAGGAAAATCTATAAATGATTTTTTAGAATTCAAGGATTTGCCATTATTCTTATCAAAAATTCAAAACGTACTAGAATTTGGAATCCCTGATAATATTGAATATCCGGGAACTATAAATGGTACAACCAAATGGTTCAATGCTAAAATGAGTTTGATTAAAAACTTCAGAAAGCAAAAGAGAATTTCATTACTTATTCAGGATATCAGTGAACGAAAAGAATCTGAAATAGAAATTAAAAGAGCTTTAGAAAAAGAGAAGCAATTAAATGAATTGAAATCGAGATTTGTGAGTATGACATCTCATGAATTTAAAACACCACTTTCCTGTATTAAATCGAGTGCAGAAATAATGGATATGTACTTGACTAATATTCCCAAAAACGAATTGAAATTTAAAAAACATCTGGAAAGCATTAATCATGAAATAAACAGGCTAACCAGTTTAATGAATGATGTTTTAGTTCTTGGGAAAATTGAGTCAGATAAAATGGGTTGTAAGAAAGAGAAATTTGACTTGGTAAGCATAGTGAATCTGGTCTTTGAAAGACAACAACTCAAGTTCAAAATGGAGAAAAAAATCCAGCTGAAAATAAAGGGAAAAGAGAGAGATGTAAATGCTGATAAAATGCAGATTGAACATATTATTGACAACCTTTTATCTAATGCAATCAAATATTCAGAAGGGAAGGAAGAGCCTATTGTTTCTCTAGAATTTTCAGAGTCGGAATTTATAATACATGTTCAAGACTTTGGACTTGGGATTCCGGAATATGAAAAGACACAATTATTTCAGTCATTTTTCAGAGCTAAAAATGTCGAAAAAATTGAAGGAACAGGTTTAGGATTAGTGATTATTAAAAACTTTGTAAACCTGCATGGTGGCGAAATTAGCTTCGAAACCAAAGAAAATATTGGTACTACATTTCATATAAATATCCCAGGCTAAAACATAGTTAATTAAATGTCTATCTAGGCATTTCTAAAAATCTTTTTTCTGTATTTATCAGTGGACCTTATCTAATAAATTTCACCCAAATTCTTAGTCCATTTCTATAGGTATGTACCTCAACCAATTTCCCAGTCGTATCAAACTTTTCCCATTGCCCTAGCCATTGATAAATTGAAGTATCTGGTGTTAAAATAATTTGTGCAGTTCCCTTCATATCAACTTTACCATTTCTATGAAAATAAGTAGTTTGAATGGTTTTATTAGACTTATATTTTTCCCTCAATTGAATTTGACCAGTACTATAAAAATACCTAAAGGTTCCTTTTGGTGCGTTGTTTTTATATCTTCCGGAATAATATAATTTGGTTTCCTTGTCATCGTACCAAACCTTCCACTTTCCTTGCTTCTGCCCGATTTTATCTCTTTGGTTGATGGCAAATGGTTTGAATTGACAAGAAAAAAACAACAAAATTATGCCTGCTATAAAAAAAGCAATATTTTTAAATATGGTTTTCATTGTTATTTAGAAAAACAGCAAACCAAATGTAATAAATTAGTAATGGATTGTTAAAACTCAACTCAACTATTAAGACTTCAAAATTCAACAATCCAACCTTAAATTTTTATTTGATAAGTAATTCCATAAATATGAAATCGATTGATTTCTTTTGACAAGTCCAATTCTCTTTGCATGGTATAAAAGAGCTCTAATCCAGAATTCCTTGTCAGTTTATATTCCAAACCCAAAGATGTTCTATATCTATCTAAACCTTCCTCTTGACTAGGTTCTATTATATAATTTAGTTCCCCTGAAGTATAAAACTGAATTCGTTTATTGAGTTCATACTTTACAGTAAGTTTATTTCTATTAGTCCAAATTGCTTGTTTTCCATCTTCACTACTGTAAATATCTTTATACAACCATTGCCATCTATTCTTAAAAGAGAATGACCAAAGCCCAAAATTCTTCTTCAAAACAAAAGACAAATTATATTGATGGCGTATACTAAATGATTCGTCCTTTCTTTGTCTATGAATTAATTTGTAATCTGCCTGGACATTCAAAAACTTCAAAACTTTATAATCCAAACCCAGGTCTTGATAACCGAGTCTATACCGGGTAATATTTCTATCAAAACGATTCTGGTTTGAAAATGAAAGATTGACACGATTGTTTAGTTTTTTTTCAATATTTAAACCGAGCCAAACTGATGCATCTTCAACAAGTTCATCTTGTGCGTACAAAGTTCCAAAGAAGCAAAAAAGAAAAATTAAACTTAAAATAAAACCTCTCATTTTATTCTCCTTCAAAATAATAAACCTTTACCAAAGCTGCATCTTTAAGAAAATCAATTTTAGTAACAACGGCTCTGTTTATAGGCAAACCAGTTCTTTCTTTTAAATCAGTTAATAAATCATTGTATCTATCTGCTTTTACAAGATCTATTTTTTCATACAAGATAGACTTAGATAATTCTCTTTTAAAAAACAGGTTACTTTCCAATAAATATGTTATGAGAATTAAAATAGAATTTACAATAACAATAAACATGTTTTCATAAATATCATCAGCATCTTTAATCTTAGTAATTGCTGAAATTAAACCCATTGCAATTACCAAAAATAAATAGGTCATATCTTTTATGCTGATACCTTCTGTTCGATATCGTAACATACTGAACACAGCGAATAAACCAAAGGCAGCGCCCATACTTAACTCTACCTTATTCAATAAATAACATATAAAGAATATAACAATATTGAAAATTAAATAGGTAAATAGAAGTTCATTGTTTTTATAAATTCTATAATAGATAAATCTAATCAGCACAAAAACACTCACAAAATCTATAATTAGTCTTAATCCTATTTTACCGGCAAGTTTTAATAAAGCATCAAGGCCTGTTTTGGCAATCGTTTCATCAACAGGAACCTGAAGTAATATATCAGTTAGCATATATGTATTGTTTTAATTGACTAAGTCTTTGTTTAAAATTATTTTTCTTTGCCTCTGAGTAAGTATTTCCAATTCCCATACAATACTTGCTCAAAGAACCTTCTCTTATTCTGAGTTCCTTCATTAAATTAATAAATGGTGAATTGGTTTTACTTTCTTGTTTAAGCTCAGCAATTACCAGTCCATTGAAGCCCGACTTTTCATTTCCTTTGATGAATTCAAGTCCAGTATCAATTGTTAATCTTTCAGGTTTATATTTATTAACTAGGGTTATTCTGCCATAATTTATCCATAAAACAGGTTTTAAATCCTTCACAGAAAATGGGGTATGTTTTGTTAAAAATTTGGGCTTAGCACCTGTATTAAGTTCATCAGTTAATTCTTCCTGAATTCTGTTTTTTAAAGTTCGACCTTTATTGTTCTTAAATTTTATTTCAAAAAAACTAGTACCACTTTCTACATAATTTCTTTGCCTGATTTTATAACGATTCAACCTTCCATTGTGATGCTGCGTATATAAATCAAGTGTTTCAGTATCGAAATAAAGTGATTCATAACGACTGATTCTCTTCCCTTCAACTTCTAAAACTCTATAATTTAACTTCAACTCATTAAGCACATGGGAAAGTTTTTTTAAATGAAAGGCAAACTTGGTTTCAGTTCTATTCATCAGTTTAACACCATCCATTTCTGAAAGGCTAATGGGCTCAAAAGAATTTAATATGTTCAGAAATTCACTCAAAATGTATAGCTATATTTTTTT
>JAIYDG010000679.1 GCA_027487625.1 Bacteroidota bacterium | reverse complement strand
AACAACAATTTTACCTAAACATTTCTCTTCTGTCTTCGCCATGTTGTTCAATCCTTGAGTCGAAATTTTCGTTGTTGTCCTCGCTTACGTCACGAGAAAGTTTACCTTTGTAAAAGACGACCAAATCCTCAACAAGACCAATCAGAAAGGTGCCATCATCAGGATCCGGCAAGTCCTCCTTGTTGATTTCAATCGCCGTAGCTATTTTGTCTGGGACCATCAATACTACCCTTGAGAGGCCATGCATGACCTCGAAGCTTTTCAAGTCAAGTTTCAGCTTCCATGTTTTCTCATAATAGGCCGTAAAGAGATATAAATTACTGCCTTTAATAATGACTCTCCCAATGTTATCGACAATCGTTGAAAATTGTGAATACATCCGTCGACTACTTTCTTCAAGTTGAATTCCTTAAAGAATGTTAAATTAATTATAAATAATATCAAAATAACATAAGCTTTTTGTAATATTCTTAAACAAATAGATTATTAACTAAAATATTCAAAATTAATAATTATTAATTAATTAGTTATTGAAAATAAAAAAGGTATTTTCGTTAACCTTCAACTTGTTCTTCGAGATTGTCAACATCTTCGGCAGTCATTGTTCAAGCTGTTGAAATAGTTGTCGAGTTTATTGAACCTAATAAATACAATTGGATTAATTTTTTTATAAGTTATTAAACAAAAAAACATTTCTTTAAATGATATTATTATTAAAGATTAAAAAATTGAACAATACCTTTAAATATTAAAAATTGATTTAATTAATTACATAAAAATACAATGTAAAATTTTACTTGTGTTTTATAACAATTTGCATGACGTTATTTTTGTTCCTGAAACCTACATATACAACTGATTAACGGACGATGTGAATACTCATCTAAATTTGCTCAGTGATATTCATACAAAGTATGTCATATCTTTAATGAGTCGAGGACAAAAATTTACTAAATAATCGTAAAACGTCTTCGTATAAAAAAGCTAAAACTTTTATCATTTTAGAAGTACCAATGAAAGATATTAAATTAAAAATACTTGACAATATTTCTGGTACATTTTTTGCATTCATGAAATAATCCCCAATGCACAAAAAACAAGACAAAACCAAACAAGAAAAACCAGAAAAAGAAGTAGCTCTTCATTGGTCTGATTGTTAGCAGTCTTCGAAATTACGTAATAGCTAGTTTTAAAACTGTAAAAAACTTTCTTTTTCTCACTTACCAAATTTCCCATTTTCAATTCATTATTCCAGTGGATCTCGTAAATTACCTGGATCTTCTCATCAAAAATTTTGTTGAAATACATCTGAGAGTTTGTAAATTACTCAACAGGATGCTGAATTTTTGAGAAATGTTTATACAGGGGGATTAAAAGATAGTAATGGCATTTTAACTTATTTTAATATTAAAATACAAACATAAAGAATGTAAGTCAAAGGAAAACTACGGTTTTTATTGCAAAATAAAATATGTTAAAAGAAATTAATAACGAAAAGTATCGATATTATGGAAATAATCACCATCAACTTGTAAAATCCTTCAAGAGAGGATTAATGCAAATAGAAATCCAGCAAACTCAACCCGTTGTTCCTCCAAAAGTAAAGTGGAAAGACATGAACATCTCATAAAGTTTTCATTATATCAAAACAAAGTATTGAAAATTCGTAAACTGCGACTAATCATTACGACAAACACACTCAATTTTTTCTCATTTTTTACATTACACTTTTATGTAAGTTATGTAATGTAAAATTCTTTACTTTAATTCTTTCAAAAGTACAAATAGGTAATTCTTTCAAACAATACATTCCAATGCAAAAACTTTTTTGGAAATAATCATCATCGATTTATAAACTGTTTTAATAAAGATGTAATGGCAAATAAAACTTTAACAAGTTATAAAAAACTCTTTTTTAAATCCACTTTTGAAGAACAATTGAAAACTCCTCTCTTTGTATTTATCTCTCTCTCTCTCTCTTTCTTTGTCTCTCTATTACTTACTTACTCACCAAAAACGCAAAAAGCAAAAATTTAATTATATAAAAAGATAGTTATGCTAAGACCTTTACTTAATGTGTTTAAAAAATAAAAAAACTTTTTATTCAGATACTAGTTAAGAAAAAAATTAAATTTGCAAAGAAATACAAAGATAAAATGATTCAAATCGTGAGAATCTATTAACTGAAATAGAAAAATAGAAAACCTCTTCGGAATAGAAATTTACAGAAATTTTTTAACTTTGTTATTTTAAATGCATTTCAACTAAATTAAATCTTTACATTTAGCAAAACGATGTGAAACTAATTACATGAATCTCCTCAAAGATAACTTAACTTTTCGGAAAGGTTTTAAAATGTACTTTAATTGAATGTTGTTTTCGTGTCAAAACACTAGACCCCAACTGGAAAAATTTTAAAGCCTTTTTTTAAAAAAGTATGACAAAAATAATCAACAGCTTAATTTAAATTTAAGATACATTTTTGAATTCTTATAAACCCTTACATGAAGTTAATAAGATAATAGCAAATAAAAATTTATTTTAAATGTGATGAGAATGCAAAAAAATTACAACAAAAAGTATAAACGTAACTAGTTTCTCATTATTCTCATGTAAGAATGTTTCTCAAAACATTTTAAAACAATGAAAAAAATATTTTCTTTGTTATTTTTGGGATTAAAATGCAAAACTCAAATACTCGTCAGCAAAATGTCTACAAAAATAATTCTAACAAGGTGAATTTACGTTACATCAAAATCTTTTATTTCAGTGAAAATGAGTCATCGATTTACTTAATTTCGATTTATCAGCAAATGTCTTCTAAAAATTTTGTTTTACATTTCCGTTATTTTTTATCAAAATAATACTGAATCTCCATTCTCCGAGAAGTTGAAGATTTCAATATTTCATTTTCGAAGAAAAACAAATCATCTTAATTAATTTTTCTTCTTCACTTTCCCAGGATCGTAAAGCCGAGCTTCAGATGAAATGTCGATTTCTGATTAAAGAAGGGGTCTAAAACTAAGTTTTATTTGCGGGAAAAAATTTATAATATACAAAAACCATTAGTTACCAAACTCCTTGAAGTGAACAAACATTTTGGAAAAGAAATACTAGACTTTGTTACGTCATCGACAACTTTGCTGAGGAACTTTACAAATCCCAACATTTACAATAGTAATAATTTAAACAAATATGTTCGTTCATTTCATTCAACTAAAAAGTTGACTGCAAAATTGGACTGTAAACTGTTTCACTACTGTAACACAGAAAATTAAGAGCAATTTTGAGAATAATTGATAAATAAATGAAAGAAATATACATTTCCAAAACGTGTACCTTATTAATATTATTTTTATATTTCAAAAATATTTATTACATTTCATTAATTTAATAAATTTATTTCTATTAATTTCAAATTATTAATTTCTATTAATTTAAATATTACAATAATTACAAATTTGAATTCACAAATATTAATTTTAAAATTTAGTTATTCAAATTCGGTAATTTAATCAACATTATTTCATTTCTTATTATTATGAATAGGATTTGAATTCAATGTATATAAAACTATTTGATTACGCAATATAATCGAACACCAAAGGATGATTCAAAATATTTCAATCGAACTTCCAGAAAAAGTTCGTGAAACTTAAAGTTACACTTTATTAAGAAAAGTATTTTTTTGATAAGGACAAAAAATTTACAAAAACAAAATACGCCTAAAGTTAAAAGAGATAAATAATAATTCCAAAATAATTCTATTTTCTTTAGTTATTTTTTGAAATGACTTCACATTGAAACGTAAGGATAACAAAATAATTAAACTAAAAACCTCTAGTTCTCAGATACAGTCAAAGGGTTATAACGAATTGGTTGGTTTAATTTAGCATATTTTTATCGCAGACATTTCATACTTATAACGAACAAAATTCTTAGAAATTTCAGAAACTTAAATCTCATCCATTTGGTCTTATATGAAGGGTCCCACGTCAGAAGACTGAACTTTCAACATTTCATGTGGCCTAACTTTTGTTTTTGTTCTTAACGTTTATCAATTTATATTCATATTTCTATCAGTGCTTTAGATATTTTTCTCGGTTTTTTTGTATTAAAAGCTTAATTAAAACATTATAATACAACACTATTTAGCTTTCAAAGCAATTACATGTTTTATTAAAATCTACAGGTACTTTAATTAAACCAGCTACAAACTGTTATAAATAATTTTACTACATAACTAGAAAATAAAACAATAAATCTGGATTTTGTGGATTTGATTTTAACAAATCAGAGTTGTTTCAAAGAACTTACTCACAAGACAAATCTTTGTAATAAGTGTGAGAATATTTTATAATTGCGTAATCATAAAACTAAAAGGTCAGTCAAAAGGTAGGCCATCGCATTCTTAGCAACAAGAAATTTGTTGCAAAGTTCGGACTTGTGACGCTACACCAGCATTCACAGCAAATTTTGATTAAAACTAAACTAAACTAAATTAAACTACTTGTGTATTTTGTACTTTGCAATTGTTTTCTCTTTACAGTTATTGTGAATCATGATTATAACAAATAATTTAAACTTGTCCCATAGAATTCGTTATAACCAAGTTCGACAGTATTCAGAAAAATATTTTTTTAATTCAATTACTATTTTACTTAGTTATTATTTCCAAGAACTTGTCATTACATCGTAAGGCTAATAAAACAAACAAATTAAAATAAAACTTAAATTTAAATTTATTTAAAGTAGTATTTTTCATGACAAAAATAAACGAATTCTAAAAATTAAATACGCCCCAAAGTTTTATATTTACGAGATATTCTCATAAATAATTTCTTAATCCCATTTCTCTTTTTATATTAATTATTGTTATTGTATTCGTTACTTTGTAAGAGTAAAATAAATAAACCTGTAAAGAAACTTTAGTTGAATTCTTGAATTACCGATTTGAATTAATTATTACTTTATATAAAATTAAAAAACTAATATTTTCTCACCTTCCATGCCAACGCCCAAGAAGAAAATGGCCGATGTAAGAAATTAGATAAAGCTTTTAAAGATTTCCTTCTTTTAAAAAATTTGACGCCTCCCTTAAAAGCTAAATCAGTTTATAAGAAGCAATTACATTTCAACAATTACAAAACAAGACAACCTAATTTAATCAGTCTTCCAGGGTTTTCATTGGCAGTTGTTGAGCAGCATAGTTTTAAGCAGACTTTGCTGCAATTCAAATTAAAAGTAACTCTCAAAGTTGAACTAAACGGCTTAAATAAATGAAAATAAAATATTTTAGACAACCTTTTGCATATTTTATGAACGGCACAAAACGAGTTTTCGTTGGCAGTTGTTGAGCTGCATAGTTTGAAACAGACTTTGCTGCAATTCAAATTAAAAGTAACTCTCAAAGTAGATCTAAACGGCTTAAATAAATTTTTTCGCACTTTTGCATATTTTATGAACGGCTCTAAACGAGATTGAGTGCGCGCGGCCGATGAATTCAACGTACAAAACTTTAATAAAGACTATGTTTTAAAGTTGTCACATGTTTTTTTGCACGGCCTAAAACCAGATTGAGTGTGCACTCTTCCGAGGCCAATAATTCTCTCTTTGCTAGGCAATGAAGACCTTGGACGGAAGGAATCTTTGAGCTATCGCACGCACGACTCCATTCAATAAAATCATATGCTGTTTAGAATAAATCATTTATTTTTTGTAAGAACCCAAATCGGCACGATTCATTTCATTTCAAAGCCAACATTCAATAAATAGTTGTAAAATATTGTGTATGAGATTTGTCCATTTGTAAAGACTAAATGTCTTTTGTAACTCTTTCACGGATTTACTACATTTTAGATTACAGACAACATAAATATAAATTTTATTAGCATTAACTTATTTTTAAAACCTTCGTTGATGTCCTTATTCTTCTTTTTTGTTTTTGTTGTGTGCAATAAAAACGAAAAAATGAACTGCTCATTCTGCAATTTTTCAAAGGGGGGTGTTTTTTCACGCATAGTTTTAGTTACATTTCGATCGCCTCAACAAAAATGGTACTTGTAACTCGAAGAAGAATGAAATTTGTAAAAAAATTAGAAGATCTTGTGAAAAACATTCTCAAAAATGAGTTTAAAATTACAAAATCTGTAATAAACCAATACTCCACAGACCGTGTTTACTTCAAGTTTGCAAACCGATATTCAATTTACGGATCTATTTCACAAATCAAAGAAGAACTTTGTTTCCAAATTGCTTACAATATTTTTATTGCTTATGAGAAAGAAAACCATTCTATTGACATTATTGACAAGCCAGAAGGTTGTGATCAGTTTAAGAACTTTAGAGATGTTCTTTACAGTACTACCAATTTTGAAAAAACATTAACAGACTATTTCAAAAATGTTCTCGTGTTTCAAGTTTATGCTGCAGGGGTAAAAACTTATTTGTCAAACTATTTTCTCAATTATTAATTAAACTGTTATTGATAATTTTAGTCGAAAAATTTGCAAATGTTGTTTTTGCTTTTCAGGATTGTTTAGCATACGAATTGTGCAAAATGAAAAGTGAACATCAATGTGCTCGTACACGGCCGAGTCATACATCTCGCAACCCATATGCTAATGTTTGAAGCAGCTTCTCTTTCAATCAATTCCCTAGACAATTAATTTGTTTTTTTTTGTTTTCATTTTGCATAAGTGAAAATAACGTATTTCTAAACTGTTGTAAAATTTTCTTGTTTGTTAAAAAAATAATTGTCATTTAAAAAAGAGCCATCGTATCAGCAATAAAATAAGCTGCATCGTTTTCAAACAAGTTTTTAATTAACCACAACATCTTAATTCGAAATAAAAACAAAAATAAGTAAAGTACGCGCATAAAAAGATGTTGTGCTTGTCAAAAAGCAATAAAATAATTGTTATTAAAAAAATGAGCCATCTTATTCAGAAAAATAAGGAACGCTGTTTTTAAACAACTTTTTAATTAACCGGTAAATCTTCATTTCAAAACAATAACAAACATCAAAACAAACAACAAAAAATTTAATTATTAAAAAAGTAATATAACAAACGTTTCAAAGTTATTTTAAGAATTATTTGTAACGATCAGTGTCAGTAAAACGTTTAATCAAATCATGAATCATTTGGAGGAGCTCGAAGATCTTTACCAGATTCACTTAAACTTGCGGAAAAGTTTAAATTCGAACCGGAGGCTCATCAGGGAGCAAAAAAAAGCCATCAGAGCTTTGGAAATGGCCAAGAAAAGTAACGACGTCACGGTAAATTCAATTATATTTTCTAATGAATATTTTTCACAAAATTGTGCTAAAGGAAAGATGATTTTACTTAGGTTAAACATCCTTGCTGATGCTTACGTTTCAATCAATTCATATGGTGTTAATTTTGCATTTACAGCACGGAGTTATGCTTACCTTTGTGCAAAGAGGCTTGACTCTAAGCCAAGCTCAGCGTAAACAGAGGGTAAGAAACGCAGGGTGGTACCTCAACGTGTACAGGCCTGAGGTCGCGAGGTTGAAACGATCGATCGGAAAACTCTTCCAAGAAAATTCTAAACTTCTTATTCGCGACAAACAGATTACAAAAGAATACGACAATCTTTCAAAGGTAATTACAGATATTCAAAGACAGATATTCAAAGATATTCAAAGATATTATAAATAAAGTAATTACAAAAACATGTAAATTTTTTTTGTACTTTAAATATAACGAGACATACGAGACATATAACAGACATACCTAATTGCAAAAGAAAAACGCCAGTCTTTCAAAAGTCATTACAAATATTTTTAGATACTATAACCAATACTATACTATACTATATCTTGTACTTTATGTCATTTTAGAACTTTTAATGTAAAAAGACAACCCTTTTTCAGTGTACACAGGTTCGACCCACAACGTCTACGCCAAAAAACCCCGATACCCGTCGATCACAATTGCAACTGGTCAAAATGTCCGATTCAAAGGTTAGCAAAGATATTTTTAAATATCAAAACGATAATGCCATTCAATTAAATTAGGCAACATTTCAATTTCAAATACATTTGATTCTTTTCTTTCAGCCGTACGAATCTGCACCCGAGTGGGACTTTGACGAATTACCTACCAGCGACGAGGACGACTCAAGCCTCAGCACAGATTCGGATTCGGATTAAGGAATAAGGCTGAAGAGTAATTTTAAATTGACGTTAAAGAAATTATTTGTACACACATCGACTTTTGCGAAATGCAATTACACACTTTTTAACGACTTATTGATTAAAACAACAAGGTTAGGTTAACAAAAAATTAATTGAACGATTGGCCAATCATTCTTGTTACTCCTTTGTCTCTACACCAGGAAGTTAAAATTATAAAGTAGAGTTGTCCAGCAAGTTGGGTTGACAAAAGACGTTAAAGACAGAGCAATTTGTTTTTGGCCAATCAATCTCGTTACTACTTTGTCTCTCCACAAGGAAGTTGAAACTACGAGATAGATTTCCGCCTATTTTCCCGCACTTTCTAAAAAAACAAGTTGGGTTGATAAAAGACGTTAAAGACGTTGACCAATCATTCTATTTACTACTTTGGATTTAAGGAAGTTAAAATTACGAGAGAGATTTCCGCCTATTTTCCCGCACTTTCTAAAAAGACGTTAATAACAGACCAATGTGTCTTTCGCCAATCATTCTCCTTACTCCTTTGTTTCCACACCAGGAAGTTTAAATTACTTGTTTTGACGCGGTCTTTTTTGCCAAATCCAAAGGTAACTGAAAAAGAGGGTGGGGATTGTCCCGCACTTTCTAAAAAGACGTTAATAACAGACCTACTCCTTTGTTTCCACACCAGGAAGTTTAAATTACTTGTTTTGACGCGGTCTTTTTTACCAAATCCAAAGGTAACTGAAAAAGAGGGTAGGGATTGTCCACTTATTCCCTCCCTTTTGCTAAAAAACGTTAAAATCTATGGCACAAAACCGTTTACAACAAGAAATTCTAGAACAATACTCGCAGGAACGATTGACACGCCCAAACTTTCCATTTTTTAACTATAAATAAAAGTTTCCTTGTGAATGGAGTCAGTGTCCATTCGGGGGGGTTTGACAAAAGACGTAACCTTCCCCTTCTTTGAACTCTTTGCAAACGGAAGGAAATACAAACTCTTTGTAATCTCCGAGGAGTCTAATAGAAAAAGTTGAAAACTTGTCCGAGTCTTTCCGGAAACACTTGGAAAAATAATCTCTCCGAGTAGTCCAATAGAAAAAGTTGAAAACTTGCCCAAGTCTTTCCGGAAACACTGGGAAAAATAATCTCTCCTAGTAGTCCAGTAGAAAAGTTCGATAGCAGAACTTGAAACCGTTTGCAAAGGGTGAGAAGTTTCCAGAGCCGGGAGGGACCACTTGTGCAGAGTCCGGAAACCCGTCACGGCGGGCATCGACGGACTTCTCGACGGACCGGGAGAGGAGGACCGCGGGGGCGCGAGAGTTTCAACGGACACCTCTGAGGCGAGAAAGAAAGGTAATCTTTGCAACAACGTCATTTTTCATTAAAATGGAGAAAACAATCGGAACCACTTTTGTAAAAACTGTGTCAAGAACATGCAATGTTGCCAAATGGGACTCATTTTTTATGGAAATTACGCACATTTGGACGTTTTTTTCACACATTTTGGTAAAAACTGTGTCAAAAACATGCAATGTTGCCAAATGGGACTCATTTTTTATGGAAATTAGGCACATTTGGACGTTT
>JAIYDG010000346.1 GCA_027487625.1 Bacteroidota bacterium | reverse complement strand
TATTTGGAATTTATTCAGGAGATATCAATCAGGATGGATCGATTGACTTTTTGGATTATCCAGATTTAGACGTAGATGCATTGAATGGAGAATTGGGTTATAGAGTAACAGATTTGAATGGAGATGCATCAGTAGACTTTTTGGATTATCCAGGCATTGATGTAAATGCATTAAATGGAGTTATTATCTCGAGACCATAAACTAGTAATAGAGAAAAAAAGGAAAAATAAATTGATATGAAAAAGATAGGAATCATCATAATGATTATGTTCATAACTCTGGTAAAGAGTTATGGACAGAGCGCAGAGATGCGCGTAGAGAATGAGAGTTTGGTAAGTAGCACGGTTTATGAGTTTGATGTATATATTTATAATACATCAGGCTCGAGCTGGGAGTTGAAAGCAGGTACGATAGCAATCAACATGAACCCGAGTTTTAGGAATTCAGGTACAATTACAGCAACAGCAATAAGTAGCACTTCAGATTTATCGACAGCTAACCAAGCAGGAGCGATTTCATTTACGAGTAATGCAGCATTTAGCGGTAACTATTTTAGAAAAGTAGTGGGAAGCGCAGGCAGTACTTTGGGAACAACGATAGCCGCAGGAGGCAGAGTAAGAGCAGCCCGCTTCAGACTAACGAATAGTGTAAGTTTTGGTAGTGTTAGTCCCGATTTAACTTGGCGTTTAAATGCAACCCCATTTGCAGGATGTTCAAGAGATAATGGAGGAGTAGCTGCTATTTTGATATCGAATACAGTGAATCCATCAAATGCAATCAATAATACTTATAGAAGTGGTTCGACAGATTGGCGTACAGGAGTAAGTTCAAATGCTACAATATCAAATACAGCTCCAAATTCAAGCAGTACAGATGTAGTATTTTTACCAAGTTCAAGTCTAAGTGCAAGTTCATTTACATGTAGGAGTTTGACTTTAATGAGTGGCTCAAGTTTAACGATAAGTTCAGGATCAAAATTAAGCGTATCAGGAACTTTAACGAATGGCGGAACTTTAACGGGTACAGGTGCCGATTTAGAAATGGTAGGCACAGGTGCAATATCTAACCAAACATGGTCAGGTAATGGAGCAACTTTTAGAGATGTGGTAATGGGAGTAGTAAGTAATACGGCAACTAAAACCTTGTCAGCACCATTAAGTGTATCAAGAAATTTACAGTTACAAGGAACAACAACCTTGGCAGCAGGTGGTAACCTAATCTTGTTATCAAGTGCAAGCGGAACAGCCAGATTATTGGAATTACCTTCAGGCGCAAATGTAACGGGTAATGTAACAGTAGAAAGATTTATACCAGGCACAAGTGGCAGAAGATTCAGATACCTTGCAGCTCCATTTTCAAGTGGCCCAAGTATTGCAAATAGCTGGCAACAACAGGTCCATATCACAGGGACAGGCACAGGCGGAACATTATGTCCGAGTTTAACCGCACATAGCAATGGTTTTGATGCAACAATGTCGAATGCAGCCAGTATGTTTACGTTTAACGAAACAGGTGCAACCAATACGAATACGCCAGGAAACAATGGCGGAACTTTATATACGAATGCATGGGTAAGTGTAGCTAATACAGCATCAACGAATTTAGTATGGGGAACAGGATACAAAATCTTCATCAGAGGAAATAGAAGCCAAGGATGTGATTTGTTGAATGGTACGAATCCAGCACCAGTAAATGTTACATTAAGTGGCACAGGTTCAATTAAAACAGGCACAGCCAATTTTCCAATTACGTTTAGTTCAAGTAATGGGGAGGGATGGAATTTATTAGGAAATCCATACCCATGCCCTATAGATTGGACTGCATCTAGTGGTTGGACAAAAACGAATGTAGACAATGCAATATGGATCTTCAGACCAGCAGGTAATCACTTTTCAACATGGAATGGAGCAACAGGCTTGGGAGCTAACTTTGGATCAAATATCATCGAATCGGGTAATGCATTTTTTGTGAAAGCGAATGCAGCAAGCCCAGCATTGGTAGCAACAGAAGCAGTAAAAACAGGAGCAAGTCCAGCAACACCATTGTTTAAAACCAATATCAAAGCATTGAGAGTAAACTTTGTAAAACCTGGTGAATTGACAGACGAATTGGTAGTTGCAATGTCACCTGATGCACAGGATGGCTTGGATGCAATGGATTCAGAAAAGATGACTAATCCAAGTTTGAATATTTATGCAAAAGATATAGTAGGCAATGAAAATGCAATCAATACATTCAAAGCAGCCCAAGCAGAAACAGTAATACCTGTAGGAATCAATTCAACCTATAGCGGTTTACATACATTCAGCTTCAAAGGTGAAACAGAGTTTAATGCTTATGATGTATTGTTAGAGGATAAATATTTGGGAGTAATTCAATTGGTGAATGACAATCCAACTTACAGGTTTGAAATCAATGCAAATCCATTAACATTTGGAGAGAATAGATTCAGATTGATATTTGTAAACAGAGGCGACTTTGATTACTTGAAACGCATCCAAGGTATTTACAAAAACATGAATGGATTGGTAAATATGTATCCAAATCCAACAGTACAAACAACAAGTGTACAAGTACCAAACATGAGTGGAAACATGGCAAAGGTTAAAGTATACAATTCAGTAGGACAGGAGTTGATGAGTTTCAGCAGTGCTATCAACAAAGGTAATGCAAGCTTTGAGGTAGACTTAGGAGTTCAATCAAGTGGAGTATATTTTGTAGAAGTAACAGATGAATTAGGCAAAGTATTGAAAGGTAAATTGGTTAAAAACTAAGGCATATCATCAAAAAAATAAAAAACAGAAAGAAGAAGAAAGATGAATACGCCGAAAACAATACGAAGAAATAGAATTCTACATCTGACAATTTTGGGAGTAGCACTGATGTTTAGCGCAATGCAAAGTCAGGCTCAAACAAGAGACACTGATGAAGATGAAAGAGAATCAGGAACTAGTGAAAGTCAACCTTTTTTCAATGGGTTGAATCAGGAGAATTTCAAAAGTGATTTGGGAACAGAAAACCAAAATTCAGTAGATTATTCAAGAGAGGATAGAAGAGGCAAAGAGAATAACTATGATATCTTTGGAAATGACAAAGAACAAAACTATAAGTTTGATGAAATTCAAACAGAGCAAAAAAGCGGAGCAAATTCAAATGGAGGAAGCATCATGATTCAAGGTCCGCAAGGAGGCAATGAAGTAAATCCAAG